>QHVW01000838.1 GCA_003223675.1 Acidobacteriota bacterium | reverse complement strand
CGCGCCGCGAGCGGCGGCTGTCTAAAGAGAAGGTGCCGCGGGACCGGCCTCGACGTGACCCTCCTCGCGCTCTTCCTCTTCCACCTCCGCCACGCCGGCCAGCGCCCGGCGGGCGCGCCCCACATCGAGCTCGCCCTCCCAGCGCGAGACGGCCACGGTGGCGACCCCGTTGCCGATCAGGTTGGTGATCGCCCGCGCCTCGGACATGAAGCGGTCGATGCCGAGCAGGAGGGCGAGGCCGGCCACCGGGATGTGCCCCACGGCCGAGAGGGTGGCCGCCAGCGTGATGAAGCCGCCGCCGGTCACCGCCGCCGCCCCCTTCGAGGTGAGCAGCAGCACGGCCAGGATCTCGAGCTCCTGGCCGAGCGTGACCGGCGTGTTCGTGGCCTGGGCGATGAACAGCGTGGCGAGGGTGAGATAGATCGAGGTGCCGTCGAGATTGAACGAATATCCCATCGGCACGAGCAGGCCCACCACCGATTCCGGGCAGCCGAGCCGCTCCATCTTGCGCATCAGCAGCGGCAGCGCCGACTCCGAGGAGGAGGTGCCGAGGACGATCAGGATCTCCTCGCGGATGTAGCGCAGGAAGCGGAGGATGCTTAAGCCCGTCCAGCGCATCACCAGGCCGAGGACGATCAGCACGAAGAGCAGGCTGGTGGCGTAGAAGGTCGCCATCAGCTCGCCCAGGCTCAGCAGGCTCTCGATCCCGTATTTGCCCACCGTGAACGCCATGGCGCCGAACGCGCCCAGCGGCGCGAGCCGCATGACGATCGCCACGATGCGGAAGAGGACGTGCGAGAGCTCGTCGAAGAAACGCAGCACGAGCGACCCTTGGGCCTTGAAGGCCGCGAGCGCCACGCCGAAGAGGATGGAGAAGAGCAGGACCTGGAGGATGTCGCCGCGCGCGAAGGCGTCGCCCACGTCCTTGGGGATGATGTTGAGCAGGAAGTCGGTGGTGTTGAGCGTGCGGCCGGAGGAGGTGTAGCTGGCGATGGCGCCGGCGTCGAGCGTCGCCGGATCGACGTTCATCCCGGCGCCCGGCCGCACGATCTTGCCGACCAGCAGGCCGATGGCGAGCGCGAACGTGGTCAGAATTTCAAAGTAGACGATCCCTTTGAGGCCGATCCGTCCCACCCGCCGCAGATCGCCCATCTTGGCGATGCCGGTCACCACCGTCGTGAAGACGATGGGGGCGATCAGCATCTTGACCAGCTTGATGAAGCCGTCGCCGAGCGGCTTCATGGCCGCGCCGAGCGAAGGGTTGAGCACGCCGAGGAGGGCCCCGAGGGCGACCGCGACCAGAACCTGCAGATAAAGGCTGTGTATAAGCCTCTTCATGGGCTCGTCGGGTAGCCCTGGGCCCCCCTCCGTCGGGCCGGGAGGCTAGTACCCGCCGTGTCCGCCGTAGCCGCCACGGCCACCGCCGCCGCCGCCACCGTAGCCGCCGCGGCCACCGCCGCCGCCACCACCGTAGCCGCCACGGCCACCGCCGCCGCCGCCACGGCCGCCGCCACCGCCACCCTCTTCGCGGGGACGGGCCTCGTTCACGGTGAGGCTGCGACCCTCGAGATCGCGCCCGTTGAGCGCGGAGATGGCGGCCTGCGCCTCCTGGTCACTGCTCATCTCCACGAAGCCGAAGCCCTTGGAGCGCCCGGTGTCACGATCCATGATCACCTGGGCGGAATCCACGGTGCCGTGCTCCGCGAACATGTCCTGCAGATCGCTGTCGCGAAGGCGATAAGGCAGGTTACCAACGTAGAGCTTTCTTCCCATGCGAGACTCCTCTTTGGACCTTCGTCCGATTCGGTCGTACCGACCCTGTGAATACCTGACTTTCTTCTACGTACCGTACGGGCGCTCCAAGATCGCTTGACGACGAATCGGATCTGGTATCGGAGTCTTCGTTCTGAATCACCCGGACGTCCAACCTGGGGATAGTATCACCCCTAGCGCGAAAGGGTACCCCAGGATATGCAAGGATCATCCCAAGTGCCAGTCTCGATTTCGCCAGCGGGCGAGCATCTCCCCGGCGCGGGAGCGGCGGTCCGGGAAGAGCGGGGACATCGCCGCCAGCCAGACCGTGCCCTGGAGCTCCCGCGCCTCCAGCCAGGGCGCGAGCTCGTCCAGGCTGGGCGCGCCGGCGCCGTAGGCCGCCAGGGCCGCCTCCCGGCCTTCGGAAAGGGGCCAGCAGAAGCAGGCGAAATCCCAGTGGACCGGGCCGGAGCAGGTGTCCTCGAAGTCGTTCCACAGCAGGCCGCCGGCCGTCGCGGTCAGGTTGCGGAGATGGGCGTCGCCGTGCAGCGCCTGCGCCGGGCGGGCCGGCGAGCGCAGGATCGGAGCCAGCCGCTCGTGGGCATCCCGGAGGAGGGCGAGATCGGACGCCGCCCAATCGCCCTGGCTCTCGATCCGGTCGAGCAGGCGGGGGACCTCGACCAGCGGCGAGGTCAGATATGGCAGCTCGCCGGGAAAATCCCGCAACGCCCGATGCAGAATTTGCAAGGCCTCCGCCCCCTCGGCGACGGACGGCTGCCGCCCGGGATCGGGCGCGATGAATCGCCAGAAGCTCAGGATCAGGCCGCCGTGCTCGTGCGGCCCGGGAGGGATCTCCTCGCTCGGGGGCACGACTCCCACGCCCCGCCCGGCGAGGAACCCCGCCACCGCCACCTCGCGTCCGAGCCATTCCCGGACGTCCGGACGCAGGATCGCGGTGGCCCCGGCCACCCGCGCCACCACCGGCGCGGGCCGCAGGTGAACGATCACATTGCTCCGTGAGGCGAGGATCTCCGGGTCCGTGGAGCGGACGCCGTGAGCGCGCGCCACCGCCACGGCCGCTTCGAGGGCGCGCGCCGGCAGATCGCGGACATCCTCCAGCGCTCTCGTCTCCGCCATCATGGTAAAATAACGCAAGGCATCACTCTTCTCAATGAGCCCTTACACCGGACGTTTTCCGGGGAGGCGCAAATCCCAATGACCAGCGAGTTTCACAAGTCCGCGTCCAAGAATGGTGTGTCCATCACGGCCTACCGGGGGGATGGCTCGGCGCTGCTCGCGTTCGACATCGACCAGCATCTGGTCACGCCGCTGTTCGCCGGCTTCGCCGTGCAGGCCAAGGCGCCCGACGGCACCACGGAATGGCTGAAGAACCGGCTCAACCTCAAGACCGGGCTGCACTCGGAGTCGACTCCCGCGGATCGCCAGAAGAACTGGACCGACTCCGACCAGGCGCCGTTCCAGAAGTTCCGCTGGCAGCACTTCCCCGCCAAGCCGCAGCCGGGGACCTGGACCTACACGGTGACGCCGATGTTCTTCACGTCGCAGCAGTCCGCCAAGCTGAAGCCGGGGACGGCGGTCTCGGTCACCCTCGACTTCGTGCCGTCCGATTATAAAAACATTCAGATCGGCTTCACGCGCAGTTACGTTTCGTCCCAGGCCTACGCCGAGAAGTTCAAGAACGCGCCCATCCGCCAGTTGCCCAAGACCCTCGACTTCGACACCTCGAAATTCAAGGACCAATACGAGTTCCTGGGCTACACGGCGCGCAAGCTGCTGTTCGATTTTCTCGCCGAGGCCGCCAAGCCCAACGTCCGCCTCGACGTCTTCGCCTACGATTTCGACGAGCCGGACGTGCTCAAGGCGCTGGTGGCCCTGGGCAAGCGCCTGCGCATCTGGCTCGACGACGCGTCCCTGCACCAGGCGCCGGCGCTGGAAGTGGAAGTCCACAAACGGCTGGTCGCCTCGGCGGGGGAGGAGAACGTCAAGCGCGGCCACTTCAGCCGCTTCGCCCATCACAAGGTGATGATCCAGCGCGACGCCAAGACCGGCAAGGCGATCAAGGTGCTGACCGGCTCGGCGAATTTCTCGATCCGCGGCTTCTACGTGCAGGCCAACAACGTCCTGGTGTTCAACGATCCGCAGACCGCGGACGCCTACGCCCAGGTGTTCGACGAGGTGTGGAGCGAAAAGAAGGCCGCCACCTCCGCCACCGAGTTCGCGAAGAGCAAGCTCTCGGCGGACTGGACGCCGCGCACCGACCGTGAGGGGCTGCCGCCGTTCGACCTCTGCTTCTCTCCGCACCCCAAGCCCAAGACGGGCGACCTGTGCTCGCTGAAGAAGGTCGCCGCGGCGATCGACAACGCCAGCAGCTCGGTGCTGTTCGCCGTCATGCAGCTCGGCGGCGGCGGCTCGGTGATGACGCAGCTCAGCAAGGAGCAGGCGAAGAACCCGGACCTCTTCTGGTACGGCATGACCCAGAACCTGGCGGCGGCGGACGGCAAGAAGAAAGGCGCTTCCGCCGAGGACGGCGACGGCGAGCAGACGACCGGCGTCACCGTGAGCAAGCCCGACGGCCAGCAGGTCCTGGTGCCGTTCGCCTTCCTCAAGGACAACGTGCCGCCGCCGTTCGACCAGGAGACCGACGGCGGACCCGGCCAGGTGATCCACAACAAGTTCGTGGTGGTGGATTTCAACGGCGCCAACCCGGCGGTCTTCACCGGCTCCTCCAATCTGGCGGCGGGCGGCGAGCAGCAGAACGGCGACAACCTGATCGGGATCTACGACCGCTCGATCGCCGTGATGTACGGCGTCGAGGCGATCCGTCTGATCGATCACTTCGGCTTCCGCGCCGCCCTCAGGAACGCCAAGCCTCCGAAGGCCGGCGCCAAGCCGGCGCCGAAGACGAAAGCGGCGGCCAAGAGCCAGCCGCTGCAGCTCCAGTCCCCCGGCCCCGGGGCGCGCTGGTGGGAGGACTACTACAAGAAGGGGACGGCGAAGTTCAACGAGCGGGCGTTGTTCATCAAGTAGGCGCTACCGTGCCGCCTCGGCCTCGTCCACGAGCTCGTCCATCAGGTGGTTGAAGATCGCGGGGCGGTCCATCATCACCCAGTGGCCGGTGCCGGTCATCAGGCGGACGGGGAGGTCCGGCAGGAGGTTGTGCAGGCTGTAGGGGAGGCGGTTCATGTCGCTGATGATCGACAGCCGCGGCCCCGGATAGCGGGCGAGGGCGGGGAGCGGCTTGTACTGGACCGCGGCGGCGACCGCGCCGGTGACGGCGTCCTCGTGGGTGAGGCGGAGGTCCTCCAACACCCAGCGGGCGGCGTCGGGATCGCCGCCGACCACGAGCTGGCGGAAGTAGGATTCGAGCTCCGCCAGGGGATCGGCGCGCAGGGACTCCAGGAACGGCGCGAGCTCCCGGGCCGGCACCTGGCTCTGGTCGCCGTTGGGGTCGACCAGGAGGAGGCCGGCGACGCGCTCGGGGTGACGGCTCGCGTATTCGATGGCCACCGCCGATCCCAGGCTGTGGCCGGCGAGGACGAAGCGGCGCAGGCCGAGCTGGTCGGCCACCGCGGCGACGTCGGCGGCGAGACCCGGAATCGAGTAGTCGCCGTCCTCGGCCGGATCGGATTCGCCGTGCCCGCGGAAGTCGAGGGCCACGGCCCGCCGGTGCCGGCGCAGGTGGTCGAGCTGGAGGGCCCACTGGCCGCCGTTGCCGGCGAGGCTGTGCAGGAAGAGCACGGGCAGGGCGTTCGGATGCCCCTCGCCGCCGCCGTCGCGGACGTAGAGGTTGCCCGCGGGGCCGGCGATCCAGAGCGATTCGCCCGGCACCTCGACCGCCGGCTCGGGCGCGGGGGGCTCGGGCTCCGGCTCGGGACCGCGGCGCCGCCGCGGCTCGGGCTCGACGTCCTCCGGAAAGACCGGCCGCCGGCTGGCGAGGACCGTGGCCAGCATCCCCAGCATGAACAGGCCGAGGAGGGTCCAGAGAAACCCCCGCGGGCGCCGCCGGCGAGGCGTTTTCTCGACCAGAATCCTGAAGTGGCTCTCGACGAGCTCCTCGACCTTCTTGGGAGTCTCCTTCAGGCGGAGAGCGGCGAGCTCCGACGTCGTTCGGTAGGCGTCGGCGTCTTTCTTGATCCGCGCGGCGATCAGCCGTCTGATCACAAGCTCTTCGAGCTTGGTGAAGGGGTTGCCCTTCAGCACGGAGAGCGCTGCCTCGGCGATTGAAGTGATGGTGGTCCCTTGATTTGCAGAGATCTCTTGGTCGAAGGCGGCCTTCGCGGACGAAGCCAGATGGGGCCCAAGCCATTCATAATAAACGAGATGAGAACTTGTGACATAGAAACCTTCCGCGCTCGGCATGAAGGACTGCCTTATATCTATACCCCAGCTCCCAGTTTCTGAGAGAACCATTAGGCTTTGCACAAGCATGGGTCCGATGACGGCCACCAAAAAGCCCGGCACAAGTGGAAACGGAGAAGGAAGAGTCAGTTTGTCCCCAAGAGCAAGGGCCTGCTCTTCACTGGCGAGATGCACGAGATTGCGCTCCGGGTCGACCGACCAGTCGAGCGCACGGGCCGCGAACACGCCAGGGGTTCCCTCGCGGGTGAAGAAAGGCAGGCAGGCCATCAGCCGGCCTTCGTTTCCCGAGAGCTCGCCGTCGATGCCCCAGACGAGAAGTCTTTCCTCGCTCATGCCGGTCCAAAGAATACAAGAAGGTCTCGCTGCCCTCTCTGCCAGGGGAGATCGGCGTGAGAGCAGAGGACGGCGTGCTCTTCGATCCAGGAGGTGATCGCCTTCTTGGTGGGTAGATCGAAGCTCTCGTTGTCGATCAGCCACTCCAGAAACTCCCCTCGGTCCTCTTCGAGACAGTAGAGGCGGTCCAAGAGCAGCCGCCCTTTGGTGGCGTCCCGGCGGACCCTGGCTTCCCAGGTCCAGGCTCTGGAGGTGTTCTCCGGCGCCGGCAGGATCTCCGCCGGTCCCTTCGCGGGATATTGGCCGTGAACGTAGTCCCAGGGCGCTGTATAGCTTTCGCGCAGGTAGAGGTGAAACTTCGGCCCCCAGCCGGACAGGATCAGGTCATATCGGCCGAAGAGCTCCTTCTTCTCCGCTCCATCGGCCAGGGGTGGCCTGGTCTTGATGAAGCCGTGCCACAGGCCGCCCGTATCGAAGGGGCAGACACCGCGCTCGTCCGCGTGCCAGGGCTCCGCGGCGGTGCTCCAGAATGAAAGCGTCCTTCCGAACACGCTCTCGGTCCTGGCGACGTACCAGTACCAGGACGGAGGGATCCCCAGGCCGGTCTCTGCGGCCGTGGTGGTCTCGCTGGGGGGCACGAGGTGCAGATCACCCAGGATCAGGAGCGCGACGACCTCCTGCCATCTCTTGCCTCCCGCCTTCAGATTGGCCTGGGGTCGCAGGCCGAACACCCAGGGCGGAAGTCTGTCGGGGGGCTCAGGAGTCAGGGGTATCGTCACCGGTCGCCTCTTCACGCCAAGGGCGCGCAAGTCCTGGTCAAGTATACCGGAAGGGGCGGCTATCCGGCGGAAGGGTTGACAAACCTATTGACGTTTGTGTATCAATCCTGTGCCCAAAGCCGGCAGCATCCGAGGCGAGGAGCAGCGTCGCCTGCTCGTCCAGAGATTTTTTTTCGAGCGACCCCAGACGGGAGGCACGTGTGATCCGAGCAGTACCCACCGTCATTGCCCCGGTCCTTTCCCACCTCCGGCAGCTCGGGAGAGGGTCCAATACGCTCTGCGTGGGTGCCTTCGCGCTCACCCTCGTCAATTTCGCGGCTCTCGGGGGACAACCCACGGAGCAGCAGCCCGCCCCGGTGACTCCGCCCGCTCTGCAAGCCGCCGCGCCGGCGCCTCCGGCCGCTCCCGCGGAAGCGCCGAAGCCGGCCGCCGAGGCTCCCAAGGAGACCCCCAAGCCGGTCGCGCCGCCGGGGGCGGTCGCCACAGATCCGGCCCCGGCCCCCAAGACGGAAACGCGCCGCCTCCGCCCCCCGAGCGGAACGACGAGATAGAGCGCCTGAAGAAGGCCACCGATCTGATGGTGAAGGTGAACGAGGCGCTGGGGATGCCGCAGTCCCCCTATGGGAAGATCATCTATGACATCGCGGTCCGCCACTCGATCAACCCGCACTTGGTGGCGGCGCTGATCCACGTCGAATCCGCCTTCAATCCGCGGGCGAAATCGTCCAAGGGGGCGTATGGCCTGATGCAGCTCCTGCCGGAGACGGCGCGGCGCTTCGGGCTGACCAGGAAGAAGGACCTCTTCAATCCCAAGAAGAACCTGGAGGCGGGCGTCCGCTATCTCAAGTGGCTGGCCGACCGCTTCGGCGGGGACGCCGAGAAGATCCTCGCCGCCTACAACGCCGGCGAAGGGGCGGTCGAGCGGTACGGCGGCATCCCGCCGTACCAGGAGACGCAGAGCTACGTACAGAAGATCTTCGGCCTGCTGGGCTTCTCCGTTCCGCCGGCCCCGGTGCCGGCGCCCCAGCCCGCGGCGGCGGGCGGGCCGGAGACGGTGGCGGCGCGGTAGGCCCTCGTCAGCCGGCACCATCCGACCGATCCGACGGATCAGACCGATTTGCCTGCCCGGGGTGGCCACCCAGGGCCGCCCCTACAACCCCTCTCTCGGTGAGGGTTTAGCGCCCGTCCCGGTCGGCGTCGCCGGGGAGGCGGTCCTCGACGTGGTGCCAGGCGTCCTTGGTGGCCTGTTTGGCCTCGTCCCAGGTCTGGCGGGCGGAGCCCTGGTTGTAGTCGTTCCAGTTGCGGCCGAGCTCGGGCTCGACCTCGTCCCAGTTGCGGTTGCCGTAACGGGCCCGCGACTCCCAGCCGTAGCGGTAGGCCGGCTGGTAATCCTCATAGGCACGGTCCGGTTTCACGTAGGGACGGGTGCGGTAGCTCTCGCGCCAGTAGGCGTCCTCCTCGGTGGGATTGATCCCCTCGGCGATGCCGTGCCCCACGAGCCCGCCGGCCACCGCGCCTACCGCCGCGCCGACCAGGGTCCCGACCGGACCGCCGACGGCCGTGCCGACCGCCGCGCCCGTGGCCGCCCCCGCGGCCGCGCCGATCCCGCTGCCGACCGGATGGACCTTGTCGTGCGCCTGATCCGTGACCGTGGTCTCCCGGTCTGCTACAGCCGTCCCGTGCTTCTCGTCCATGATGTGCCTCCTGGTGAGTGGTTGTCCGTGCGCAACGCGTTCGCAGCACTCTGGTGGTGTGCAAGGCGGGGGCCAACCGCGGGTGTGTTAGCATCCCGCCGCTTTTCGGAGATCCCATGGAAATGTACGAGAACATTCTGGAGACCTTGGGGAACACGCCCCTGGTCAAGCTCGGCCGGTTTCACTCCGGGCCCGCCACCCTGGCGGGCAAGGTCGAGTATTTCAATCCCGGCGGCAGTGTGAAGGACCGCATCGGCATCGCCATGATCGAGGACGCCGAGAAGGCGGGCCTGCTCAAGCCGGGAGGCACGATCGTCGAGCCCACCTCCGGCAATACCGGCGTCGGACTGGCCATGGCGGCCAACCTGCGGGGGTACCGGCTGATCTGCGCCTGCCCGGACAAGATCCCCAAGGAGAAGGTCGCGCTGCTGGAAGCCATGGGAGCCACCGTCCTCCCCTGCCCGACCAACGTCGAGGCGGACGATCCGCGTTCCTATTACAAGGTCGCCGAGCGCATCCGGGACGAGGAGGGGGCCTTCCTGCCCAATCAGTATCGCAACCAGGGCAACCCGGAGGCGCACTACCGCACCACGGGCCCGGAGATCTGGCGGCAGACGGACGGCAAGGTCACCCACTGGGTGGTCGGCGTCGGCACCGGCGGCACGATCAGCGGCGTGGCGAAGTACCTGAAGGAGCGGAATCCGCGGGTCCACGTGGCCGGGGTCGACACGGTGGGGAGCATCTACGCCTACTACCACGAGCACCGCGAGCTGCCTCCCGCGGAGCAGATCCACCAATATCTGATCGACGGCATCGGCGAGGACTTCATGCCGTCGACCGTCTGGTGGGACTACATCGACGAGATCGTGACGATCGACGACAAGACCGCCTACCGGGCCACCCTGGAGCTGGCGCGGCGGGAGTCGGTCTTCACCGGCTCCTCCGGCGGCGCCGCCGCGGCCGGCGCCCGCCAGGTGGCCCAGCGTCTGGGCGCGGACGGCCTGGTGGTCACCCTATTCCCGGACTCCGGGGAGCGGTATCTCTCGAAGCTCAACAAGGATTGGATGGGGGAGAAGGGGTTGCTGGATTAAACCCTCACCCGCCCGGGGGACCTTGTTGAGGTGTGATCGGTCTGATCCGTCGGATCGGTCGGATCGGTCGGATGGTCTCTCGGACGGGAGAGGGCCGGGCCCGGCGTAGAATGCCCCCCATGCGCACCCTCACCGCCACTCTCCTATTAATCTCCCTGGTAAGCGCGGCCGGCGCCCTGCCCGCTCCTCCGCCTCTCGATCACGCCCCCCTCGTGCGCGAGCGGGCGGCGACTTATCTCAAGCCGGACGATCTGGTGCTCGGGGTGGAGATCGCGGGGGACGCGCGGGCCTATCCGCTGTCCATCCTCGAACGGCACGCGGTGGCCAATGACACGATCGACCGGATTCCGGTGGCCGTGGCCTGGTGCCGGCCGTGCGGCTCCGCCGTCGCCTATCGGACGGACACACCCAAGGGCACCTTGACCCTCGCGGCCTCGGGGAAGGTCCGCGACGGCGATGCGCTGCTGGTGGACCGCCAGACCGGGACGCTGTGGAAGCAGCTCACCGGCACGCCGGTGGAGGGGCCGCTCGCCGGCTCCGGTATCCAGCTCCAGCCGCTCCCGGTGGTGCTGACGACCTGGACGCGGTGGTTCCAATCTCATCTGGAGAGCCGGGTGCTCGCGCCGGAGACGGCCGCCAAGGAAGCGGAAAAGACCGCGGCGGCGCAACCCGGGGACGAGCCGGCGGGGCCCTGGGTCTATGGAGTGACGGTCGGCGGCGCCACGAAGGCCTATCCGGTCGATCTCGTGGCCAGGCTGGGAGTGATCGATGACGAGATCGGCGGCCGGCCGGTCGTGGTGGTGGCCGATCGTGGCGGAGCCCGGGGCCGATCCCAAGGGGCGCACGATCCGGGTCTACGACCGCGGGGACCGCGTCTTCAGCCGCGCGGGGCACTCCTTCCTCGGGTCCAGCTTCATCAACGATCAGAGCGGCCGCGCCTGGAAGATCGGCGAGGAGGCGCTCGCCACCACGGACGGCCAGACGCGCCCCCGGCTGCCGGCCAAGCTCGCCGTCCAGGCGGGATGATGGCGGCGTATGCGGGGGCGGTGGTGTGGGCGGAGCCGAAGACGCCGTAAGGGGTGGGGGGACCCGCCCTCGCCCGCCTGGGGTTGAAACCCCAGGCTATTCAATAACCGCCCTTCCAGGGCGGGTCCACCTCCCTCCCAAGCCCTCCGGCAAGCCTTTTGCACAGAGCATCGATCCCGCTCCCTCTCCGTCGAGGGGCCGAGTACCGATGCACCGGCCGAAGCCACAGAACCTCTGGAACGTCGTCCGTGAGACGGTCGCCAACTGGAGCCAGCACGACGCCACCACGCACAGCGCGGCGATCGCCTATCTCTCGCTGTTCTCGCTGGCGCCGCTGCTGATCCTGGTGGCGGCGGTCTCCGGTTGGGCGTTCGGCGCGGAGGCGGCCCGGGGGGAGGTGCAGCGGGAGCTGGGACGCTTCATCGGCGCCGACGCGGCGGTGGCGGTGCAGGGGATCGTGGCCGCCAGCGCCCATCCGCGCACGGGCCGCATCGCCGCGGTCCTCGGCACGGCGACCCTGCTGCTGAGCGCCACCGGGGTGCTCGTGCAGCTCCAGGACGCGCTCAACACCGTCTGGGAGGTCACCCCCAAGCCGGGGTTCTTCCTCAAAAGGCTGCTCAAGAAGCGGCTCCTCTGCTTCGGGTTGATCCTCGGCACCGGCGCCCTGCTGCTGCTCTCGCTGGCCGCGAGCGCGGGGATCGCCGCCCTGCAGAAGTTTCTGGAGGCGCGGTTCGAGATCGGCCTCTCGAAGCTGGTCGGCGGCGCGGACGTGGTGCTCTCCTGGCTGCTGATGGCGCTGCTGCTTGCCATGGTCTACCGGCTGCTGCCGGACGTCGAGATCGGCTGGCGCGAGGTGGCCTGGGGGTCCGCCGTGACCTCGCTCCTGTTCACGGCCGGCAAGTACGCGATCGGGTTCTATCTCCAGCGCACGGGCGTCACCTCGACCTACGGGGCGGCCGGATCGCTGGTGCTCGTGCTGCTCTGGATCTACTACTCCTCGCTGATCTTTCTGCTGGGCGCCGAATTCACCCGCGTCCACTCGCGCCGCTACCGCGAAGGCCGCGCCCCCGCCTCGCCGGGAGCCGTGCGGGTGGCCACGGTCCAGGTGCCCCTCGAATCCAATTCTTCTCCTGCTTCCGCCAAGGGATGATGAAAGCCAAATCTCTCGCCCCCCGTGCCCTGGCCCTCGGAGCCGGCCTCGCCCTCCTTACAACACCCCTCCACGCCGACAAGGTCAAGGTGGAGGTCAAGGTGAACGGCGACAACCTCCGCCGCGAGCTGAAGAACAACGTCCTCTCGCTCCTCAGCCTGGAGAAGGAGAACAACGGCAAGCTGACGCCGGAGCGCATCCGGCGGCTCTATGCCCAGGCCCCGGACGAGATCGGCGAGGCCCTGCAG
Source organism: Acidobacteriota bacterium (assembly GCA_003223675.1). Lineage (GTDB taxonomy): Bacteria > Acidobacteriota > Thermoanaerobaculia > Multivoradales > UBA5704 > DATARR01. The sequence goes on along the minus strand of QHVW01000838.1, from coordinate 402 downwards.
CCGTTCGGCTACTACAAGCCCCAGGTCCGCCCCGAGCTGCGCCAGGAGGGGACGACCTGGACCGCGAGCTTCGACGTCGACGCCGGCCCGCAGGTCAAGATCGCCAGAGTGGACCTGCGGATCACGGGCGCGGGCGCCGACGATCCCGCCTTTCAAGGGCTGGCGAGCAACTTCCCCGTGAAGCCGGGGGACGTGCTCAACCATCCGAAGTACGAGGGGGGGAAGAAGCTGCTGACCGACCTCGCGGCCAGCGAGGGGTACCTCGACGCCGCCTTCCAGGAGAATCAGGTCCAGGTCGACCTCGACCGCTATCAGGCGGACGTGATCCTCCACTACGACACCGGCCCGCGCTATCTCTTCGGCCCGGTCTACTTCCGCCAGGACGTGCTCAACGGCAGCCTG
>QHVW01001008.1 GCA_003223675.1 Acidobacteriota bacterium | reverse complement strand
GGCCCTCTCGCCTCGCTTCAGGCGACAGTTTCAGCCGTGGGAGCAGCAAGCCTTCATCACCGCCTACGGCTATCGGAAGGTCTTCGTCCCGGCCGGAGCCGACGACACCGAGGCCGAGGTCGTCGCCTATGGCTCCCGGAGCGACCGCGAGGAGACCCGCGAGGCTCACGAGATCCGCCAGATGGGCCAGGCTCCGGGCGTCCTGCCGAGGTTCATCCTTGAGCACCTGCTCCCCGTCGCGGTCATCATGCACAAGGAGGACCTCGATCACGAGCTGCCGCTCTGCCGGGAGCTCCCAGTACCGATCAAGGTGGCCGAGGACGACGGCACCGGCCAGGAGATGCTCGCGGAGTTTCGCCGCCTTTTGACCGAGCTGACCCGGAAGATCAAGGCCGACCGCTACACTCCCCTGACCGGCCTGCTTTGGGGCGCCATGTCCGAGCTGCCTTCCTATCTCGACCGCTGCACGCGCGATCTCGAGGAATTCGTCCTTCGGTATCCGAAGGAGGTCGGAGGCGCCGTCGTCGCGGAGGGCAAGATGTTCCCCGCCTCCTGGGTGACGCCCAAGGAGCGGTGGATTCTCCGCCGGGTCCGCGCCTCGATCGAGGAAGGCCGCAACGTCCTCGTCTTCCTCCGCCACACCGGAAGCTCGGGGCTTCCCGCCCGCTACCTGCGCCTCTTCAAGGAGTACCTCGGCCAGCGCGCCGTGTTCCTGGACGTCAACAAGGTCAAGGCTGCCCAGCGGGAGGACTGGCTGAACGAGAACGCCATCGAGCCCGGCCGCAGAATCCTCATCACCAACCCCAAGGCGGTCCAGACCGGGCTCAACAACCTCGTCCACTTTTCCCGCGCCCTCTGGGTCGAGGGCGCGGACTACGACGCCCGGGTGGTGCGCCAGGCCAACGGCCGGATCCATCGCATCGGGCAGGCCCTCGACGTGACGATCGAGGTCCCGTACTACGACGGCACGGCCCAGAAGACGGCGCTCGATCTCGTCGCCCGCAAAGTCTCCTCCTCGGTCCAGGTGGACGGCCTTTCGATTGCCGGCGCCCTGGAAAGCGCGGGCGCAGGCGATGGCGACGACGAGGCCAGCCGCGCGGCGATGGGAATGGGCCAGGCGATCTATGAAGCCTGGGCCAACAACTCCAGGCGATCTATGAAGCCTGGGCCAACGAGTGAGTCGGTGTTCGATGATCCGCGCATTGAACGGAAACGTTAGGAATCATTTGCGCGGCAACAACTCCGGCAGGATTCCGTCGCTAGAACACTCCTCGATGGCCCTCCGCTGGCGAGTAGGCCGTCGCTCCGGCCCTTTGTCTATTGGAGTCTCGCCGCTCAGGGGAGGCCGCCAAGGCAAACCCCTGCGGGCCGTTCCGGCCTGTCCTGGACGGCCTCCCCTTCGAGCGGCGATGGCGCTACCGGCCCGGAAGGTACTACGTGGGATGAGTGGGGATCAGGGGGGCGGGATCTACGTCCGGCCCCCTTGGGACGCGGAACGCCCCCCCGGGTCCTGGTCCTGGGGGGGCGGTCCTACCTCTTACCGTTTAAGCTCTTGGCCGCAATGGTCGCAAAGCAGAATTCCACCGCCCGAGAGAAACCCGTCCATTCCATCAAACCCACTTAGCCAAGCTTGAGCGAGATCCTCTCTCCCATAGCGGCACTCGGTTCTGTCCTTACCCGCCGCCCTCGCTTTCGCTCCCGCTCTGTAAGCGGTGGAGATTCCCTTCCACTTGGCGGGCGGCTCGGTTTCGTCGCACCATGCCTTTACGCTGTTCCTGTTCACCGCTTGCTCTCCCTGGGAAGACAAGAGGGCGGCCCCCATTCCAGGAACCGCCCCCCTTTGCTACGTCGATCCTGCTACGTGGCTACGTGCGGGTGAGCTTCTCGTACAGCCGGATGAGCGCTTGAGCCTTCCCCTGGTCCGCCGCGCCCACGAGCACCCGTTCCGGGTCCGTCTCTTGCCAGTCGATCTCAAGGCCCGCCAGCTCCGCCGCCAGCGCCATGCAGCTCTTCCGCAGGGGAAGCGTGGCGATGGTCCGGCGGGTGGGGAGGTGGGCGAGGGTGTGCGTGCCGCTCCCAGGAGCGCCCACCCCCCGGGTGGTCCCCCTGTAGATGCCGAACGGCCGCGAGATGAGCCCCGGGACCTCGACATCGGCCGCAACCCAGGGGCTCCGGGTGGTGTCCGTCAACCGGATCAGGAAGCGGCCAGGGTGCCAGGGGAGCGGCGTGGCGCGGCCCGTCCTCGCCAGCTCCCGGAGGTAGGCATCGGCCGTGTCCGCCAGCCAAGAGGGGACGGACATGCACCGCTCCGCCGCCGCCTCCCGCCACAGCTCCGCCCGCTCCCGGGCGGCGTCCACGATGAAGCTCTCCCGGTCGCTGTGCGTGGTGCCCCACCACCCCATGGCCTACGCCTCCCCCGGGATCGGCCCGAGAGCTTCGTCAATCTCCCGGGCCAGCCGTGCCGCGACACGGGACCAGTCGAGCGCCCGATGGCAGAGCGGAGCATCTTCGGCCGGGACGGCAGACAGCTCCCCATCCTTCCAGATCTCAGAGAGGACGCCTTGCATCTGGAAGAGATCGGCCACGGCCGCCCGGAGCTCGGCGCGGGTTTGCGACTCGGGCCACTCGGGCCACTCGCCACAGGCCCCGAGAGTCATGTCATAGAGGAGCACGCCCACCCGGCGGAAGACGGCGGCGGCTTCGGGTT
>QHVW01000837.1 GCA_003223675.1 Acidobacteriota bacterium | reverse complement strand
AATGAGGGCACGGGATCGAGGACGATACGGGCCCTGGTGCGGCCTTGGGAGGAGATGAGATGGGTAAGCGAATCCTGTTGTTCCTGGCGACCAACCTGGCGATCATGGTGGTGCTCTCGCTGGTCCTGAGCCTCCTCGGGGTGGGCTCCTACGTCGGCCCGGACGGGCAGCTCCAACTCGTCCCGCTGATGGTCTTCTGCCTCATCTGGGGCATGGGCGGCGCCTTCCTCTCCCTCCAGATGTCCCGCTGGATCGCCAAGCGGGCCCTGGGGATCCACCTCATCGACGGCCGCTCGGGGCACGCGGAGCTCGACCGCGTGTACGAGACGGTGGCCAATCTCACCCGCCAGGCGGGGCTGCCGATGCCGGAGGTGGGCGTCTACGACTCGCCGGAGGTCAACGCGTTCGCCACCGGCCCGAGCAAGAAGCGGAGCCTGGTGGCGGTCTCCACCGGCCTGTTGCAGGCGATGCCTCCGCAGGAGGTCGAGGCGGTGCTGGCCCACGAGGTGGGGCACATCGCCAACGGCGACATGGTGACCATGACGCTGCTGCAGGGAGTGATCAACGCCTTCGTGCTCTTCTTCGCGCGGGTCGCCGCCTTCGCCGTGCGCATGGCCGTGCCGGCGCGGGTGGCCTGGATCGCGGGTTTCGCCACCCGCATCGTGCTGGAGATCTCGCTCGGCATCCTCGGCTCGCTGGTGACCGCCTGGTTCTCGCGCCAGCGCGAATTCCGCGCCGACGCCGCCAGCGCCGCTCTCAGCAGCCGCGAGGGGATGATCGGCGCCCTGCGCCGCCTGATGACCACCGAGGAGCGGATCGACACCGCCAAGCCCGCCCTGGCCGCGATGAAGATCTCGGGCAAGAAGGCCTGGCTCAGCGCCTTCTCCACCCACCCGCCGCTCGCCGAGCGCATCGCGGCGCTGGAGGCGGGCCGGTAGGGCGCGCGGAGTCTTCCTGGAGCTCGGGGGCGGATTTACGCCGCTCCCGAGCGCTGGTAGGCTCCCGCGCATGCTCCGGGTCGCAGCCCTCCTGACGATTCTGCTCTCCGCTCCCTCCCCCGCCGTACAACCTTCGCCTCCGCCCGATCCGCGGGCACCCGAGGTCTTCCACGTCCGCTTCGAGACCAGCCAGGGATCGTTCGTGGTCGAGGTCCACCGGGAGTGGGCCCCCCAGGGCGCCGACCGCTTCCATGCGCTGGTCGCGGCCGGATACTTCGACGACTCGCGCTTCTTCCGGGTCGTGCCGGGCTTCATCGCGCAATTCGGCGTCGCGGGGGACCCCAAGATCACGGCGGCGTGGAAGGACAGGACGATCCCGGACGATCCGGTGCGGCAGAGCAATATCCAGAGCAATACTCGCGGTACCATCGCCTACGCCATGACCGGTCCGAATACGCGGGCGACGCAGCTCTACATCAATCTGGCGGACAATTCGCGCCTGGATGCCCAGGGGTTCGCCCCCATCGGCCGCGTGACCTCCGGTATGGAGGTGGTCGACCGGCTCTACGGCGGCTATGGCGAAGGGTCCGGCGGCGGCATGCGCGGCGGCAAGCAGGGGGAGATGCTGAAGGGGGGCAACGCCTGGCTGGACGCCCATTTCCCCAAGCTCGACCATCTGCTGCGGGCCCGCATTATTGAGGAGAAATCGGAGGAGAAACCATGAGACACGCCCTGCGCCTCGGCCTGATCCTGATCCTGATCCTCGTCTCCTGCCCGGCCTTCGCCGCGGCGCCGGCTCCGGTCGAGGCTCCGGCCGAGGGGGACTGCACGCTGAAGGATTTCCGCTTCCAGAGCGGCGAGACGCTGCCCGCGCTACGGCTCCACTACACGACGCTGGGCACGCCGTCCCGCAACGCGGTGCTGATCCTTCACGGCACGGGCGGCGATGGCAAAGGTTTTCTGCGCGAGCAGTTCGCCGGCCAGCTCTTCGGGCCGGGCCAGCTCCTCGACGCGGCCACGCACTACATCATCCTCCCGGACAACATCGGCCACGGCAAGTCGAGCCGCCCGAGCGACGGCCCGCACATGCGCTTCCCCAAGTACACCTACGACGACATGGTGCGGGCGCAGCACGACATGCTCACCCAGTGCCTGAAGGTCGATCACCTCCGCCTGGTGATGGGCACCTCCATGGGCGGCATGCACACCTGGGTCTGGGGCTACACCTATCCCGATTTCATGGATGCCCTGATGCCGCTGGCCAGCCTGCCGGCCGAGATCGCCGGGCGCAACCGGATGTTGCGGAAGATGGGGATCGATTCGATCATGACCGATCCCGAGTGGAAGGGCGGTGAGTACACCACCCAGCCGCGCGGCCTGACCGGCGCCATCGACGTGCTGATCTTCATGGTATCCAGCCCGCTCCAGATGCAGAAGGAGGCGCCGACCCGCGAGAAGGCCGAGGCGATGCTCGACGCGCTGGTCCAGCGCTATAAATCATTGCTCGACGCCAACGATCTGATCTATCAGTTCGACTCGTCGCGGAATTACAACCCCTACCCCCATCTCGGCGAGATCAAGGCGCCGCTCTACGCCGTCAACTCCGCCGACGATCAGGTGAATCCGCCGGAGCTCGGCATCCTCGATGAAGCCATCCACCACGTCCCGCACGGCCGGTATATCCTGATCCCGATCTCCCCCGAAACCCGAGGGCACGGGACACACTCGCTGCCGGCGATCTGGGGGAAGTATCTCAAGGAGCTGCTGGCGGCGTCGGAGCGCTGAGGCTCTCATCTGATCCCCTTGGGCCCGGCACGGAATTTGCTGTATCTTTCGCGGCCGCCCTCTGACCCGACAGGAGGATTCTTATGCCATTTCTGGAACGATTCACAGACGCCCTGTACGCCCTGTTCCGCATCGTCTTCGGCCTGATGTTCTTCTCCCACGGAGGCCAGAAGCTGTTCGGCTGGTTCGGGGGGCAGAAGATGGACGCCACCTTGCCGCTCGTGGCCGGGTGGATCGAGCTGGTGACCGGATTGCTGATCCTGATCGGCCTGTTCGCCGGCGTGGCCGCGTTCATCGCCAGCGGTGAGATGGCGGTGGCCTATTTCATGGTCCACGCCAAGACCCACTGGTGGCCGATCGTGAACCACGGCGAGGCCGCGGTGCTCTACTGCTTCGCGTTCCTCTACATCGCGGCCCGGGGCTCTGGGATCTGGAGCGTCGATGGGCTGCGAGCACAGCCGGCAGCACGCCGTTGATCCCGAAATGAGCCAGAAACCCTCCCCGGGAAGCTCCGGGGTTCCCTTTCTGCTCGGCGGCGGGGAGATGGGCGCGCGGATGCGGGCGGTGGATTGGGCGCAGACCTCGCTCGGTCCGGCGGAGCAGTGGCCGCAGAGCCTGAAGACCGCCGTGCGCATCATGCTGACCTCCCGCCAGGCGATGTTCGTCTGGTGGGGGGACGAGCTGATCAATCTCTACAACGACGCCTACAAGGCGATCGTCGGCGGCAAGCATCCGGAGGCGCTCGGCCAGCCGGCCGCCGTGGTGTGGCGGGAGATCTGGGATCAGATCCGGCCGCGGGCCGAGTCGGCGATGCGCCGGAACGAGGGGACCTACGACGAGGCCCTGCGCCTCATCATGGAGCGCAACGGCTACCCCGAGGAGACCTACTACACGTTCTCGTACAGCCCCGTGCCCAACGACCAGGAGGGCACGGGCGGCATCCTCTGCGCCAACACGGACGACACGCAGCGCATCGTCGGCGAGCGCCAGCTCGCGCTGCTGCGGGAGCTGGCGGCCCGCACGGCCGACGCCCGCACGTTCGACGAGGCCTGCACGCGCAGCGCCCGCGCTCTGGAAACCAATCCGTACGATCTCCCGTTCGCGCTTCTCTATCTGATCGCTCCGGACCAACGGCGCGTCTTCCTGGCGGGGACCGCCGGCATCGGGCGGGACCATCCGGCGGTGCCCGCGACGGCCGATCTCGACGGCGAGAGCTCCTGGCCGTTCGCGAAGGTGGCCCGGACGCACGAGACGCTGGTGATCGATCTCCCGCAAGCCTCGTTCGGCGAGCTGCCGGCGGGCGCCTGGGGCCGGCCGCCGCGCCAGGCGGTGGCGGTGCCGATCGCCCCCTCCGGCCAGACGGGGAAGGCGGGCATCCTGATCGCCGGATTGAATCCGTTCCGGCTGTTCAACGACGGGTACCGCGGGTTCATCGACCTCGTCTCCGCGCAGATCGCCGCCAGCATCGCCAACGCTCAAGGCTACGAGGAGGAGCGCCGGCGGGCCGAGGCCCTGGCCGAGCTCGACCGCGCGAAGACGGCGTTCTTCTCCAACGTCAGCCACGAGCTGCGCACGCCGCTCACCCTCATGCTGGCGCCGCTCGACGAGATCCTCGCCGCACCCGAGGGGGAGGCCCTCCCCGAGAGCCGCGAGCTGCTGACGGTCGTCCGCCGCAACGGCCAGCGGCTGCTCAAGCTGGTGAACAACCTGCTCGATTTCTCGCGCCTGGAGGCGGGCCGGGTGCAGGCGGTCTACGAGCCGGTGGACCTCGCCGCCTACACGGCCGAGTTGGCGAGCCAGTTCCGGGCCGCGATCGAAAAGGCCGGTTTGCGCTTGATCGTCGACTGCCCTCCCCTGCCAGAGCCGGTCTTCGTGGACCGCGACATGTGGGAGAAAATCGTTCTCAATCTGCTCTCGAACGCTTTCAAATACACCCTTGATGGAGAGATCGCGGTGTCGCTCCGCGCCGCGGGGGACGCGGCCGTGCTCGCCGTGCGGGACACCGGCACGGGGATTCCGGCCGCGGAGCTGCCGAGCCTGTTCAACCGCTTCCACCGGGTCGAGGGGGCGCGCGGGCGCACGCAAGAGGGAACCGGCATCGGGCTGGCGCTGGTGGCCGAGCTGGCCCGGCTCCATGGCGGCACGGCCGGAGTCGAGAGCGTCTACGGGGAGGGGAGCACGTTCACCGTGGCGATTCCGCTCGGCAGGGGCCATCTTCCGGCCGACCACGTGGGCGCCGCGCGGACGCTCTCCTCCACGGCGCTGGGCGCCGATCCGTTCGTCGAGGAGGCCCTCCGATGGCTGCCGGGCGAGGCGTTCCCGCTCGCGATGGAGGCGGCCGCCGGCACGCCGCGGACGGCGGCGCCCGGAGACGGCCCGCGGCCCCGCATCCTGCTCGCCGACGACAACGCCGATATGCGGGACTACGTCCGGCGGCTCCTCGCCGCGGCGTATGACGTCGCCGCCGTGGCCGACGGCGAGGCGGCCCTGCGGGCGATCGCCCGGCGCCGGCCGGACCTGGTGCTCACCGACGTCATGATGCCGAACCTGGACGGGTTCGGGCTGCTCAAGGCGCTGCGGGAGGATCCGGAGCGGGCCGCCATTCCGGTCATCCTGCTCTCCGCCAGGGCCGGCGAGGAGGCCCGCGTGGAGGGGCTGGAGGCCGGGGCGGACGACTATCTGATCAAGCCGTTCAGCGCCCGCGAGCTGCTCGCCCGGGTCGCCGGGACGCTGGCCCTCTCCGAGGTCCGCCGCGAGGCGCTGGCGCGCGAGGAGGAGATCCTCCGCGAGACCGACCGCCGCAAGGATGAGTTCCTGGCCACGCTGGCCCACGAGCTGCGCAATCCGCTCGCTCCCATCCGCAACGGGCTGCAGATCCTCGGGCTGGCGAAGGACAGCCCGGAGATCCTCGAACAGGCCCG
>QHVW01000836.1 GCA_003223675.1 Acidobacteriota bacterium | reverse complement strand
TGCTCGCGGAAGCCGTCGCTCATCCGCCACGACGGCTCTTCCCGCCGCGTGCGCATGGAGAACAGCTCACCCCGGCGCCAGATGACGTTCTCGTAAGCATCCGCGGCCCCGGCGCCCAGCAGGCGCGCGCCGCGGCGCAGGACGAGCCGCACCGGTTGCGCGACGTCCTCCACCAGACCTTTGGGCGTGGGGAGCTCGCTGGCCTCGACGACGTCGTCCTCGTCGAGATCGAGGACGAGCTGATCCACCAGGAGCCGGACCTGTCCCGGATGACCGGCGACCATGATCCCTGCGAGCGAAAAGAGCCCTTCGGCGGCCGGATCGGAGGTCATTGCGCGAATCCTTTCTAAATCCAGGGATGAAAAAGGCCCGCGCGGCGGATCCTGAACGTGCGCCCAGGAGGCCCGCGCGGGCTCGGTGGGCACGGCTTAGTCGACGCAGTCGTCGGCACAGGGGCTGCAGGACACGGAGCCCTCGGCCGCCAGACCGCCGTTGATGTTGCGCAGGGTCTCGTCGTTGAGGACGACGTTGCGATGCTCACGGGTCGGCAGCACGTCGCCGTTGATCTTGCTCTTGAGGCTCTTGAGGGTCTTCATGGTGATGTCTCCTTGTTTCTCTATTTTTGCGGCGCCATCATCAGCGCTCGTGCCAGAGAAACGAAGGAGGGAGGGGAATCCCCTTACCCGCGGGATGGAACTCTGAGAATGGATTAGAATACGGGCCCAGGAGCCTGCGACATGATCCCTTCCCGTGAGCTGTCCGGCGTTCAATGTCCCGTTCAATACGGCGTGGCGGAGCCCTCGGATCTGGAGGCGATGGCCACCTTCCTGGGTGAGGTCTTCGTCGGCGGCGATGGCCTCTATAAGTAGGCTTCTCGGCATCGCGGCGGAGCTGACGCCGTAGGGGCCTTCATCGCCGGGCCGGGCTCTCGAGATTGCACTCGTTGAGGATCACGGGCTCGATCTTCACGAGCCTGCCGCTCTGGATCACCAGGGATTTCCAGGAATAGGCATAATCTTCCAGAGAGCCCGGCTCCGCCTCGAAATCCACGCGCCCGCTCTTCGGAAGCGTTCCCTGCACGAGATGGCAGGGCTTGATGGAGTAGCGGCGGGCGCCGATCTTGTCCACCTTGCCATAGACGTAGAGGGCGCCCGGCGAGAGCACGGGGTCAACATCCCTGTGGAGGATCTGACCCGTGGCGGCGTCGAATTCGTAGCGAACGAGCTCGAAAGTCTTCAGGCTGAGCCGCCCATTGCGGACCGCAGGCGGCGGATCACTCTCTTCGAAGAACCAGAAGAAGTGACTGACCGAGTGGCTGATATTGGCCGGATTCCGGACCAGGTCTCCGAGCCGATACTTTCGGATCGGCTTTCCATCCCGATAGAAAACCAGGACGCCGGGATTTTTGTTCGAGTCCTGCTCGCTGAAGCCGTCCAGGACCACCACACCTCGTCCATCGCCGCTTACAAAGGCGGTCTGCGACCTGAGATTGCCGGTGAGCTTGTAGAGCACCGCCCCGGTCTTCTTCTCGGCGAGCGACCACACCTCGCCGGAATCCTTGCCGGACTGGTAATTCAGCTCGAAACGTCCGTTGGGGCTGTTGAAATTGGTACGCCAAACCGATTCGTCCGCCAGCGCGGGGATCACGGAGAGGGCGAGGAGGAACCACAGGAATAGGGCTTGTCTCATAGAGGATGGTTCTATTTTTGAATGGACTATAGCACGCCGGCCCCGGCGAGGACCGCGGGCGGCCATCAATCGCCCGTCCCCTCACGCCGAACGAAACTGGTTTTTGAGAGCGAGCGCCAGGTCCTACGCGGGGTTCCACCGGGCCGGATCCGCGAACAGGAGCAGCGGATGCTCAGCCACCCGGAAGGTGGCGCGGGCGCCGAAGGGGAAGCGGGTGGCCAGCCGCGCGCCGTCGATGTAAAGCCAGCCCGCCTCCATGGCCGACTCGACCTCCAGCACCTGGCCCTCCTCCACGAAGCCGGATTCCAGCGCCGCGCTCCGGCCCTTGACGCGGTAGAGCTCGCGGGCGCGGAACTGGAGCCGGTGCTCGCCGAGCGACATCGGCTGGCCCCCCGCGGAGCGGAGGCCGGCCGTGGAGCCTGTGGGCGTCGCGACCCACAGGCCGGAGCTGCGGTGCTCCTCGGCCCGGCGGCCGAGCCGTATCCGGTACCGGCTGGTCGCCGCCGGCTGCTGGTGGGCGATGAGGACGTCGTTGAGCGCGGGAAGGAGCCGCTTGCCGTCGAGCTCCACCTCGACGCGGGAGACCGCCTGCGGCAGCAGGTCCCCGTTGGCGATCCGCGCGAGGTCGCGCGCCACGGTGGCGCGCCGGGTGGCGGTGAGATATCCCACGCTCGACTTGGGAGCGGAGTTGACGCCGAGCAGCCCCGCCCGGGTCACCCAGTGGGAGGTGGCGAGAAGGGTGCCGTCGCCGCCGACCGTGACCACGAACCGGGCGCGGCCGATCGCCCGGCGCGCCTTGGCGTCGAGCGCGTCCACCGAGACCGTGAGCGGCGTGACGCTTAAGCCCGCGAGAGCCTCCTGCACGGCCACGACCGTGAGCTCCTGCTCGCGCGCCGCGTCCTCCACCTCCCCCGCGAGGCCCTCGCGGGAACGGGCCAGCCGGCCGGCCATCCCCTTGCGGGAGGCGACCGGCGTCTTGACCACCAAGACGCAGGGGGAGAGAAGGCTGTCGGAGGGTGGGGTGGGCACGGGGGGAGAGTATCGCAGTCCTGGGCTACAATGGGTTCATGGCAAGACCCAGAGCCTACGAAGAGGTGATCGACTTCATCGCCAGGGGAGGAAGCCCTGGGATGGTGGTCGCGTTCCGTCCCTCGGAGGAGGCCAGGCGCCGGGTAGCGGATCTCGTCACCCGTGAGAAGGTGAGCGGCCTTACCGCCGAGGAAAAGTCCGAGCTGGACCACTACGTCGAGCTCGAGCACATCATGCGCCTGGCCAAGGCGCGCGCTCAGAAGTACCTGCCCTCCAAATAAGCCCGGTGAGCACCGACTACGTCAGTGCCGAGCTTCGCCGTCTCGTCGTATCCCGGGCGGACTCGCTCTGTGAGTACTGTTTTTTACACGCTGATGACACCTTCTTCGGCTGTGAGGTGGATCACATCATCAGCATCAAACATGGGGGTTTGACGCGCGAGGAGAATCTCGCCTACGCCTGCCTCTTCTGTAATCGAAACAAGGGAAGCGACATCGCTTCAATCGTACCTGGAACGGACGAGCGGGTGCGCTTTTTCAATCCGCGAGTTGATCGTTGGCATGACCACTTCCGGCTGGGTGTGGATGGCATCGCGATCGTGCCGCTCACCACAATTGGCGAGGCGACCTCACGGATCTTCAGGTTCAACAGTAGCGAGCGGCTCCTCGAACGGGAAGCTCTGCTCCTGGCCGGACGATATCCCACTCCATCCGCGTGGAAGCGCATCCAGGGCTCTTCTTAGACTTAGAAGGCTACAGCACCTTCAAAAACGTCGCCTTCCCATCCCCCGGAGCGTAGAAGTCCACCAGCTCGGAGACGATCTCGTAGCCGCAGGCGGCGTAGAAGGCGCGGGTGGGGAGGTACTGCGGGCGGGTGGAGGTCTCGACGTAGACGCGGGTGCGGCCGGCGGCGGCCATCCACTCCTCGGCGGCGCGGAGGAGGGCGGCGCCGGCTCCCTGGCCCTGGAAGTCAGGGTGGACCACGATCCAGTAGAGATCGGCCGCGGCGACCGTGCCCGGGATCGGACCCCAGCAGGCGTAGCCCGCCACTTGGGCCTCCAGCTCTCCGACCAGGAAGCGGTAGTGGCTGGCGTCGCCGTTCGCCAGCCGGTCGTCCACCAGCTCCAAGGCGACGTCGATCTCCTCAGGATTGAAGAAGCCGGTGGCGCGGATCAGCGCCTCCAGGGGCTCGCGGTCGGTGGGGTTGAGCCCACGGTGGATGGAAAGGCTCATTGCGGCGCCTGCCGGGGGATCTTTCGGGGAACAACGGCGTCCCGGAGGATGCGCTCCACCACGTCCCGGGCCGACAGGCCGGCCCTCACCGCGGCGGCCATGAAGCCGCCGTCCGCGGCGAGGCAGGGGTTGGCGTTGACCTCCAGGATGTGCGGCTCGCCGGCCTCGTCGAGCCGGAGGTCGACCCGGGCATAGCCTTGCAATCCGAAGATGTGCCAGGCGGCTCGGGAGAGCTCTTCCGCGCGGGCGAGCAATCGCGCGTCGCAGGGGCAATCCGGAAAACGGCGGACGGTATGGATGCAGGCGAACGACTCCTCGTCCCACTTCGCCTCGTAGCTCAGGATGCGGCTCATCCCCTCGGGAAATCCTTCATAGACGATCTCGGCCACCGGCAGCACCTCGACGCAGCCGTCGCGGGCGAGGAGCGAGACGTTCAGCTCCCGGCCGGATAGAAAAGTCTCGGCGACCACATTCTGGCCGGGAAAGCGCGCCGCGAGATCCCGGGCCCGTTCGACCGCCGCCTCCGGCGTGGCGCAGACCGGGTCCCCCTCCAGACCGAGGGAGGCGTCCTCACAGGCGGGCTTCAGGATCCAGGGACCCGGAATACGGTCGAGCAGGTCCGGACGGTCCGGATCGAGTCGGCCGCCGGGAGGGACCGGTAATCCCTCGGCGGCGAGGACCGCCCGCGTGGCCAGCTTGTCCGTGGTCACCCAGAGGACGCCGGAGGGCGAGCCGGTGAAGGGGAGCCCCAGCAGCTCCAGCGCGGCCGCGGCCCCCAGCAGCGCCTCCGGCCGGCCGGGCGGCGCTTCCATCAGATTGAAGACGGTCAGGCCCGGGCTTGGGCTCAGCCGGAGCCAGGGCTGCCAGTCCGGCACCTCGACCGTCTCATGAGGCAGGCCGAGAGACTCCAGGCCTTCCGACACCAGCGCCACCTGGTCCAGGACGTCCGAGGTCGAGGGGTCGGCCGACGCCTCCACCGGGTTGTGGGCGATGACGACGCGGGACGTCTCTATCAATTCCATAGGCCCCACCGCCGCGCGGCGGCCTCGACGATCTGGCCGAGGAGATCGGCGTAGGGGATGCCGGCTCGGCCCGCCAGGATCGGCAGGTCCGAGTAGGTGGGGTGCAGGCCGGGGAGCGGATTGATCTCCAGGAACTGAGGCTCGCCCGCGGCGTCGCAACGGATGTCGACCCGCGCGAGGTCGTGGCAGCCGAGGGCCTGATAGGCGGCGAGGGCGAGCTTCCGCGCTTTCTGGGCCACGGGCTCGCCGTCGAGCAGCGAGTAGTCGATCCTGGTCTCGTACTCTTTCTTGTTGAGCGCCGTGTAGGCCGTGTCGGCGCCGGGCCGGAAACAGACCTCCATCACGCCCAGCACGCGGGCGTCCGGACCGTTGCCCACGATGGCGACCGTCATCTCCCGGCCGGGCAGGAAGCTCTCCACCAGCACCGGCTGGTGGAAGGCGCCGATGAGATCGGCGCAGGCGGCGGCGAGATCCTCGCGGGTCTCGATCTGCGAGCGGCGCGTCACCCCCTTGCTGCTCCCCTCGGCCACCGGCTTGACGAACAGCGGCGGCGGCAGGTCCACTTCCGCCGCTGCCTCCGGACGGTCCACCAGCGCGAAGGGCGCCGTGGGCAGGCCGTGGTCCCGCACCACCCGCTTGGCGAGCGACTTGTCGAGCGTGACGGCGCAGGTCAGCGGGTCCGAGAAGGTGTAGGGCTGATCGAACATCTCGCAGACGGCCGGCACCTGGGCCTCCCGCGAGCGCCCGCGCACCCCCTCGGCGAAATTGAACACGAGGTCCCACCGCTCGCCCGCGGCGAGCCGGCGGGCCAGCTCGACGCCCCGTCCCACC
>QHVW01000835.1 GCA_003223675.1 Acidobacteriota bacterium | reverse complement strand
GTGATCGTGGTGCTCGCCGACTGGTTGGAGAGCAGGGTCAGCGCCGCGGGATTGGCGGTCAGACGGATCATCGGCGTCTGCGATCCTCCCAGAACTCGCAGGACCACGGGATTCGACGCCGCGAACCTCTGCAATCCCTGCGGGTCGATGTAGAGGCCCATGATCACCAGGGGGTAGTCGCCGGGAGGGGTCAGGGGGCTGGTCTGGATGGTGACCTTGGTCGGATTGGCCGTCTGGTTGGGCATCGCGATGGTGCCGCTCGGCAGCCCGCTGACGCCGCCGTAATCGACTTCCTGGACGTTCATCGTGGCGATCACGAGGTCGAAGGAGGCCGACACCGAAGGGACTACGGCCTGGAGGAGCGGGCTCGCCTGGACGCTCACCGAGAACGGCAACTCGGCGAAGATCTTCACCGTCACGGGGGCCACCTTGATCCCGGCCATTGCCGGCGACGGGGCCGGCGTCAGCGTGATCTGATAGGTGCCGGGCGTGGCGGTCGTGGTCACGTCGAGCGAGAAGCTGTTGCCGTTGGTGGGCAGGTTCGGCTGAAACACGACCGCCGGCTGCGTGGCGCCCGGGAACGTGATCTGCCCGGTGGCGTCCACCGGACCGGCGTAGCCGAAGCGCTGGATGTTGATGGTGAAGTGGGCGGTCTCGCCCGTCTTCACGGTGACCTCTTGCGGTTGGATCTGGAAGACGATCTCGCGCTGGACGATGATGCGCGCCGGGACCGGATCGACCTGGACGCCTCCCGCCGTGCTGCCGCGGATCATGAAGTCGCAGCCGTTCGGCGCCAGGCACTGGTCGGTGTTGTCCGGCACGTTGATGGTGAGGATGGAGTTGGCGCCGGAGGTGGGATTGGGGCTGGAGCTGAAGGGGAAGGTCGCCGGCAGGCCCGACGTGCGCAGATCCACCTTGCCGGTGAAGTTGGTCCGGCGGACGAGCACCGTGTAGGTGGCCGCGGTCCCCGGCCGCACCGTCTGCTGGGCCGGCGTGACCTCCAGGCGCACCGGACGCGTGACCTCGATGGTGACGGTCGTCGAGTTGCTGAGGCAGGGGCCGCTCACGCGGGTGGCGGTGATCGTCACCGTGTAGGTCCCGGCCGGCGTCGTGTTGGTGGTGGGGAACGTCAACGTGGCGCTGGCGGGAGTAGTGACGCGCGTCGGCGAGATCGTCGCCGGCACGCCGGGAGGCGCGACGCTCACCGACAGGTCGGCCGTCGTCGCGCCCACGGCGCAGGAGACGGGGACCGACTGGGTGTAGGTATCCCCCGCGGCGATCGTGGCCGTTCTCACGGCGCTGGCGTCGAAGGAAAGCGGCTGGCTCCGCGTGATCGGGACGGAAGGCTGAATCGGCGGCAGGTCGGGATCCTGGGGCGGACGTACCGGGCGCGGCCGCACCGTTCCCGGCGGCGGCGCCGGCGGCTCGTCCTGGGCGATCCCCGGCGCGGCGATCACGAACGAAAGGAAAACCAACAGCGGGACGAAAAGGGCTCGAAAGTGGGGAAGGCATGGTGGTATCGACATGGCGGATCTCCACGAGTCATGCCGCCTGGGCAGCGCGATCGCTGCCGTGAGCGGCGGGTTGGCGGGAGGTACGCCAGATTCACGGATCTGGATGACTGGGCCGGAGTCTGCTAGAGTGTTGAAACACGCAGCATCTGGCGGAAGGAAGCTCATGCGGATCGTCCTGATCTCCCCCAAAGGCCCGCTCTACCGCCACCGCGGAGGGATCTTCAAGCGGTCGCTCCGCTACATGCCGCTCACCCTTCCCACCCTGGCGTCGCTCATCCCCCCGGAGCTCGGCGCGGAGGTCCACCTGATCGACGAGGGGATCGCGGATCTCGACCCCGCCGCGATCGCGGCGGATCTGGTCGGCCTCACGGTGATCACGGGCACGGCCGTGCGCTCCTACGAGCTGGCGGCGGCCTTCCGCGCCCGCGGCGTCCCGGTGGTGCTCGGCGGCCCGCACGTGACCCTGGTGCCGGAGGACGCTCAGCCCCACGCGGACACCGTCGTGGTGGGCTACGCTGAGGAGAGCTGGCCCGAGCTGCTGCGCGACTTCGCCGCCGGCCGCATGCGGCCCCGGTACGACCAGCGCCCCGGCCTGTCGCTGGCCGGCATGCCGATGCCCCGCCGCGACCTGCTGCCGCGGCGCCGCTATCTCACCGACGACGTGTTCGAGGCCACGCGCGGCTGCATCCACCGCTGCGATTTCTGCGTCGTCCCTGCCGCCTGGGGGACGAAGCCGTTCCAGAAGCCGGTGGAGGAGGTGGTCGAGGAGATCCGCCGCAAGGGCGCGCGCAAGCTGATCTTCGTGGATGTGAATCTCATTGCCGATCAAGTCTACGCCGCCCGCCTGTTCGCGGCGCTGATCCCGCTGCGCGTCCAGTGGTACGGCCTCGCCACCGTCCTGCTCGGGCAGGACCCGGAGCTGCTGAGCCTCGCCCAGCGGAGCGGCTGCAAGGGCATCCTGATGGGGCTGGAGTCGATCTCGCGGGAGAACCTGCGCGCCTCGAAAAAAGGTTTCAATTCCCCCGAGCGCTACCAGGAGCTGGTGGCGGCCCTGCACCGGCACGGCATCGCGCTCCAGGGGTGCTTCGTCTTCGGGCTCGACCACGACACGCCGGAGATCTTCCTGGAGACCGCCCGCTTCGCCGTGGAGGCGCGCATCGACCTGCCGCGCTTCGCCGTGGTCACGCCGTTCCCCGGCACGGCCCTCTATCACCGCCTGGAGAGCGAGGGTCGCATTTTGACCCGCAATTGGGAGCTCTACGACGGCCAGCACGTGGTCTTTCAGCCGGCGCGGATGAGCGTCGAGGAGCTCCAGCGCGGCATTGAGACGGCGTGGAGATACGCCTACAGCGTGCCGTCCATGATGAAGCGCCTGGCCGCCTCGCCCAGCCCGTGGCCGGTGCGGCTCGGTACCAACCTCGGATACCGCTTCTACGCCCACAATCTCCACCGCTTCTACAACTGCGACTGGATCCTCGGCATGGGAAGGGAGAGGTCCGCCGCGTGAGGCTGACCCTCATCCACCCCTGCATCGGCCGCCGCGCCGGCGACCGCTCCTACATCCGCACCTGGCAGATGGAGCCGCTGCCGCCCGCGCTGATCGCGGGGATCACGCCGCGGGACGTGGAGGTGCGCTTCTACGACGACCGCATGGAGGAGATCCCCTTCGACGAGCCCACCGATCTGGTGGCCATGTCGGTCGAGACCTACACCGCCCGGCGCGCCTATCAGATCGCCTCCGAGTACCGGCGCCGGCGGGTGCCGGTGGTCATGGGCGGCTTTCACGCCAGCCTCTGCCCGGACGAGGTGGCGCGCCACGCCGAGAGCGTGGTGGTGGGGGAGGCCGAGGCGCTCTGGCCCGAGGTGATCGACGACTACCGCCATGGCCGCCCGCGCAAGCTCTACCGCCAGGCGGGGCGCCCGTCGCTCGCCGGCGCGCGGCCGGACCGCCGCATCTTCCGCGGCAAGCGCTACCTTCCCGTGGGGCTCGTGGAGGCCGGCCGCGGCTGTCATTTCCAGTGCGACTTCTGCGCCGTGCAGACCGTCTTCCAGGCCACCCAGACGCGCCGGCCCATCGACGAGATCCTGGCCGAGATCGCCGAGGTCCGCCGCGACAAGAAACTGATCTTTTTCGTCGACGACAACATCACCTCCAACCTCGCGCGGGCCAAGGAATTCTTGCGCGCCCTGATCCCGCTGAAGGTCCGCTGGGTGAGCCAGGCGAGCATCAACATGGCCCACGACGAGGAGATGCTGGACCTCCTGGCGCGCAGCGGCTGCATGGGCGTGCTGATCGGCTTCGAGACGCTGAACCCCGACAACCTGAAGGCGATGAACAAATCGTTCAACACCATGCGCGGCGGTTATGAGCAAGCGCTCGCCAACCTGCGGCGGCACGGCATCCGGCTCTACGGCACGTTTATCTTCGGCTATGACGAGGACACGCCCGACCAGCTCCCGCAGAGCGTGGACTTCGCCCGCCGCAACGGCTTCTACATCGCGGCCTTCAATCATCTGACGCCGTTCCCGGGCACGCCGCTCTACCGCCGGCTGGAGCGGGAGGGGAAGCTGCTCTACGAGAGCTGGTGGCTGGACGAGCAGTATCGCTACAACATGGTGCCGTTCCAGCCGGCGCGCATGAGCCCGGAGGAGGTGGAGCGCTGCTGCGTCGAGGCGCGGCGGGCTTTCTATTCGTGGCCGAGCATCCTCCGGCGGTCGGCCGATCCGGTGAACCGGTCGGACCCGTTCATGTTCCGCAACTATTTCCTGATCAATTGGATGCACCGTGCCGACGTGGACGGCCGCAACCACTTCCCGCTGGGGGCGGAGGATTGGCGCTCCGAGCTGTTGGAAGCCGTCTGACCGTCGAGCTCGCGGGTCCCCAGGACGATCCGGAGATCCGGCGCCTGTTGCGCGACAACCCCATGGACGGCGCCATCCAGGTATCTCTGGAGCGGGAGCCGGACGCCTTCCTGGCCGCGTCCGTGGAGGGAGACCGCCATGCCACGGTGGTGGCCCGCGATCCCGAGACCGGGCGGATCGTGGGGATGGGCACCCGTTGCGTCTGGAACGCCTTCGTGAACGGCGAGCCCTGCCGATTGGGCTATCTGAGCCAGCTCCGGGTGGACCGCGCCGCCCGCGGCCGGCGGCGCCTGCTGGCCGCCGGCTACGCCGCGCTCCGCGATCTTCGCGGCCCGGGAGAGGCGCCGTTCGACCTCACCTCGATCATCGCCGACAACGAGACCGCCCGCCGCCTGCTCGGCGGCGCGGTGCCGGGGCTGCCACGGTACCGGGAGCTGGCGGGGTTTGTGACGCTGGTGGTGCCGGTGCGGAGAAAGGGCGCGTTTTTTCGTAGGGGCGGCCCTATGTGGCCGCCCTGGGTG
Organism: Acidobacteriota bacterium; assembly: GCA_003223675.1. Taxonomy (GTDB): domain Bacteria; phylum Acidobacteriota; class Thermoanaerobaculia; order Multivoradales; family UBA5704; genus DATARR01. The sequence goes on along the minus strand of QHVW01000835.1, from coordinate 1,630 downwards.
GGGGCGTCTGGCCGGGGATTTCCCCCCGCCCAGGGCGGCCACGCAGGGCCGCCCCTACAAATCGAGACCGGCATGGCCGAGCGCATGGCCGAGGTGGCGGATTGCCTGATGAGGAACCGCCGGCGCTATCAGACGGCGCCGTTCTTCACCGCGGAGGAGCTGCTGTCGCCCGAACGCAGCCGGGGTTTGGCGCCGGAGGATTTTCGGCTGGCGGTGAGGGACGGTCAGGTTGTCGGCTGCTTGGCGCTGTGGGATCAGAGCGGCTTCAAGCAGGTGGTGGTGCGGGGGTACGCGCCGCGGTTGGCGCGCTGGCGGCCATGGATCAACCGCCTTTCACCGGTCCTGGGGACGCCGCGCCTGCCGGACCCGGGCGAGCGGCTGCCGCACGCGTACATCTCACATATCGCTGTGGATGGCGACGATCCGGAGATCTTCAAAGCGCTCCTGGAGTCCGCGTACGCCGAGGCCCGCGCGCGGCGCTACGTCTACGTGGTGATCGGCCTCGCCGCCGGTCACCCCTGGCTCCCCTGGCTGGAGCGCCGCTTCCGCCCCCGGCGCTACGAGAGCGTGCTGTACACCGTGGATTGGGGAGAGGGGGCCGCCGCGACTGCGGCAATCAATGCGCTGGACGGCCGTCTCCCGCACGTCGAGGCCGCGCTGCTGTGAAGGGACGCCTGGTCCGCCGGGAGGAGCTGACGGCTCCTGAGCGGGAGGCCATGTTCGGCCTGCTCGCCACCTCCTTCGAGGGGGTCACGCGCGAGCGGTTCGCCGCCGATCTGGCGGAGAAGACCTGGGCGCTGCTCCTGGAAGATGACACCGGCCTGCGCGGTTTCTCGACGCTCCTCCTCTACGAATCCGCGCCGCCGGGCGAAGAGGTCTGCACGGTGGTCTATTCGGGGGACACGATCGTCGATCCCGCGGCCTGGGGGAGCGCCGCGCTGCCGCGCTGCTGGATCGCCGCCGTGCGCCGCCTGCGCGAGGAGCATCCCAAGGGCCGGCTCTGGTGGCTCCTCCTCACCTCCGGCTTTCGCACCTACCGCTTCCTGCCCGTCTTCTGGAGGGATTTCTGGCCGCGCTGGGACGCTCCCACACCGCCCGAGGCGCAGGCCCGCCTCGACTTCCTGGCGAGGGAGAAGCTCGGCGATCTGTACTTACAGGACCGGGGGATCGTCCGCTTCCCGGAGCCGCAGCGGCTCCGGGGCGAGTTGTCCGAGATACCCGAGGGACGGCTGGCGGACCCGCACGTGGCGTTCTTTCTCGACAGGAACCCCGGCTGGAGGGAGGGGGACGAGCTAGCCTGCCTGACGGAGATCGCGGCGGAGAACCTGACGGCGGCGGGGTGGCGGATGTGGCGGGGTGGTGTAATCCCTTGACCGCCCTCCTGAACCTCCCCTGGCTCACCGCCAACCTGCCCGGCTATCTCCGCTTCCGCCGTGCGCTCGCCCAGCCCGAAGCTGTCCAACGGTCTCTGCTCCGGCGGTATCTGAAAGACAACACGAATACCGCCTTCGGGCGCGCCCATGGGTTCGCCGCGATCCGTTTGGCCGAGGAGTACCGCGAGCGCGTTCCACTGGCCCTTTGGGAGGACATGGCGCCTTGGGTCGATCGCATCGCGGCGGGGGAGCCCGGA
>QHVW01000834.1 GCA_003223675.1 Acidobacteriota bacterium | reverse complement strand
GATTTTGTAGGGGCGGCCCTATGTGGCCGCCCTGGGCGGGGGAATCCCCGCTCTGACAAAATCCCTCCATCCAGGGCGGCCACATAGGGCCGCCCCTACAGAGGAATCCATGAGCCATGGGCCGTAAACCAAAAACCTACAGCCAACCCCAGAGGGTGGAGGCGGCCCGCAGCATTCCACGCTGGGCTATCATCTTGGTACTCATGACCGTCATCGTCCTCGCCGCCCTCTGGTACTTCCGCTCCTCCCCACATCCGGAGCCCGAGCCTTCCTCGCAGACCGCCGCCGCGGCGTCGGCGATCACGCCGGAGGTGCCCGAGCGGCTGAAGGTACAGGTCCTCTCGACCTGGCCGCACGATCCCGGGGCGTTCACCCAGGGGCTGGTGCTCGACGGCGACACCCTGTACGAGAGCACGGGGCTCAACGGCAAGTCGAGCCTGCGCGAGGTCGATCCCCGCACCGGCACGGTCAGGCGCCGGCTGGACATCCCCTATGAGTACTTCGCCGAGGGGCTGGCGCTGGTCGACGGCCGGCTGATCCAGCTCACCTGGCAGGCGGAGAAGGCCTTCGTCTACAACCGCGCCGACTTCAAGGAGGTGGGGGAATTCCGCTACGACGGCGAGGGGTGGGGGCTCTGCCATGACGGCACCCGCCTGGTGATGAGCGACGGCTCGGACCGCCTGACCTTCCGCGATCCCAAGACCTTCGCCGTCCAGTCGATCCTCAACGTCACCCTCTCCGGCCAGCCGGCCCGTGAGCTCAACGAGCTCGAATGCGTCGACGGCCTGATCTACGCCAACGTCTGGCAGACGGACAACATCCTGCGCATCGACCCGAAAACCGGCAAGGTGACGGGGATGATCGACGCCTCCGGCCTGCTCACCCCGGAGGAGCGGCAGAAGGCGGACGTGCTCAACGGCATCGCCTGGAATCCGCGGACCAAGACCTTTCTGATCACCGGCAAGCTCTGGCCCAAGATGTTCGAGGTCCAGTTCGTGCCGGTGCCGCGATGAGCGCCCGGCGCGGCGCCCTGTTGCTGGCCCTGGGGCTCGCAGCCGGCTCGTGCGCGCCCTACGCGCTGGCGCCGCCCGCGGAGCCACTCCTCTCCCTCCTCGGCTCCCGCCCGCTGATCGTCCCCTTTGGCGCCACCGTGGGCGGCTTCCGGGTCGGCGGGCTGTCTGCCATCGCCCGGGCCGCGGACGGCACCTACCTCGCGGTGGTGGACAACGAAGGGGAGACCCCGGCCCGGGTCTTCCGGCTCGCCTTCACGGTGAGCGAGAGCGGGGTTGCCCCGCCGCCCGGCAAGACGCCGCTGGAGGTGCCGGTCGCCGTCGTCCCGCTCGCCCGATCCGATGGAGAAAAGTTCAATGGCAAAAACTTCGACGGCGAGGGGCTGGCCCTGGAGCCCTCGGGGGAGATGCTGATCGCCTCCGAGACCGAGCCGTCGATCCGCGAATTCTCCCTGGAAGGCCGGACGCTCCGCTCGCTGCCCGTGCCCGAGCTGTTCCTGGCCGGGCGCGGCAAGGGCATCCGGAATAACCTCGGCTTCGAGAGCCTCACCCTGGCTCCCGGAGGGGACGTGCTGTGGACGGCCAACGAGCGGGCCCTCCAGCAGGACGCTCCCGAGGACCTGGCGCGGCCGAGCCCGGTCCGCCTCCTGCGCTACGAGTGGCGGAACGGCGGCTTCGTTCCCGGGGCGCAATTCGTCTACGAGGTGGAGCCCCTCCAGCAGAAACTGGGCGCCGGCTTCCAGACCCGCGGCCTCTCGGACCTCCTCGCCCTTCCCGGCGGCGACCTGCTGGCCCTGGAGAGGGAATTCGTCGAGGGGCGGGGCCTGGCGATCCAGATCTTCCGCGTCTCGCTCGCCGGCGCCACCGACGTCTCAGGGATGGAGTCGCTGGCCGGGCAGAGCTGGACGCCGGTGCGGAAGACGCTGGTCTATGACTTCGCGCGATCGGGTCTGGTGCCGGACAACCTCGAGGGGATGACCTTCGGGCCCACGCTCCCCGACGGCTCGCGCACCCTGGTGCTGGTGAGCGACAACAACTTCAATCCGCTCCAGAAGACGCAACTCGTGGCCTTGCGGCTGCGCCCCTGATCCAGGGGCAAACGCGGTCAGCCGACGGGGGCTTCGACCTTGAGCATCCGTCCCCAGGCCTGGCGGAGGCTCTCGGGGAGATCGAGGGCGGGGAAGACGTCGCGGACCTCGTCGCGGGTCACGTAGGTCCAGATGTCGTCCCACTGGGCGTAGCGGAGCAGATGGGAGATGACCCAGGCGCGCTGCTCCGGAGTCCCCTGGTGGAGAAGGTGGAGGAATTCCTGCTCGGTGATCCTCTGATCGGGGAAAAAGTAGAGGGAGTCTTTGTTTTCCACGGAGTCACGGCCCCGTCCCGATCCTGATCCGTACATGGGCTCAGTATAGCCTGTTTGTCTTGGAGTGGGGGTCCCTACTTGACCCCGCCGCCCGGCTCGGCTAGATTTCATCCGCTCGATCATCGGGCGGGCATAACTCAGTTGGTAGAGTGCAAGCTTCCCAAGCTTGATGTCGCGGGTTCGAGTCCCGTTGCCCGCTCCAACCGCTTCTCCTACGGCCGTGTCGATCTTCCATCGCGGGACCAGCCCCACTCCCGCCCCATCCGGACCGTCCGACTCCACGGGCTCCAGACGCCAGATCACCCACGTCGCCGCCGGCACCCTTCTGCGGGGGGCGGTGACGGGCTCGACCGAGCTGCTGGTCGAGGGGGAGATCCAGGGGGAGGTGCGGGTGGACGCCCCGGTGACCATCGGTGCCGAGGGGGTGGTGGAGGGGCCGGTCGCGGCCCCGATAGTGCGCATCAGCGGGCGGGTGACGGGGAACGTGGCGGCGACCGACCGCGTGGAGGTCGCCGCCTCGGGGATCCTCGAAGGGGACATCGCCGCGCCCCGCATCGTCATCGCCGAGGGGGCCTTCTTCAAGGGCCGGGTGGAGATGCGGGGAGAGAGGCCGAACCTCACCTCCTGAGGAGCGTCAGGGCGGAGGGCTCGCCTCCAGCTCCCGGCACCTCTCCCCCGCGCAGGACCCCAGCGCCCGCGCCAGGCTCGACATCTGCGCCAGCCAGGCCGGCTTCATGCGGGCGGCCACGTTGCTCCGCTCGTCGGCGTCGTGGACGAGATCGTAGACCTCCCGCTCGCCGGTCCCATACTCCACGTACTTCAGGCCAGACATCCGCACCCCCAGATGGGAGGGGTAGGCGACGACGGTCCCGTCCTGCGGGTCGGGCGGCTCCAGGACGCTGTCCGGCACCTCGGTGTCCGGCGAGAACTCGAACTGCTCCAGCAGGATCACCTGCCGCCATCCGGCGGGCGTCTTCCCGTGCAGGATCGGGGCGAACGACCGGCCGTCCACCGGGAAGGGGAGCTCCACCCCCGCCAGCTCCGCGATCGTCGGGGCGAAATCCACGCTCGACGTGAACAGGCTGGTGGAGCTGCCGGGGGCGATGCCGGGCCCGCGCACGAAGAGCGGCATGTGGACGTCGGTCTCATACGGCGTGTACTTGCCCGGCTTCAGCCGGTGCTGCCCCATGTGGAAGCCGTTGTCCGAGGTGAAGACGATGTAGGTGTTGTCGAGCTGGCCGGTCATCTCCAGGATGCGGACCACCGCCGCCACCGCCTCGTCCACGGCCTGGAGCGACTGCGCCCGCCGGCGGTACAGGCTGTCGATCGCGTCGACGTCGCTCGCGGAGAGCCGGGGGAGCTTGCGGATCTTCTGCGGCTTGTCCGCCACGTTCGCCTCGTTGAACGAAGGCGTCCGGGGGGCCTTGAGGCCGGGGAAGAGGCTCGCGTGGCGCTGCGCCGGAGTGGCCGGCTTGTGCGGCGCGTAGGTGGCCAGATAGAGGAAGAACGGCTGCCCCGCGTCCGCCGAGCGGTGGATGAAATCCGTCGCCTTGCCGGCGATCACGTCGGTCAGATAGTCCTGGGGATCGCTCCCGTAGTGGACCAGCGTGCCGTTCTCGTTGAGCGTGTAGTTGCGGTTGGTGTAGGGGGAGCCTCCCGCGGGGGTGGCGAATTCGTCCCATCCCGGCGGTATGTGGGTCTCGTCCCCCGGCCGCGGATAATTGTTCAGATACTTCCCGAACAGGGCCGTGCGGTAACCCGCGGCGTGGAGCGCCGTGGCGATGGTCGTCTCCTCCAGCCCGAGGTCCTGGAACTTCGCGAAGCCGCCCCCCGGGGCGCGGTTGTTGTAGATCTTGTGGTTGTGCGGATAGAGCCCGGTGAGGATGGTCGAGCGCGACGGGCAGCAGAGCGACAGGGGCACGAAATCCTGCTCGAACGTCATGCCCCGCTGCGCGATCAGCTCGCGCGTCTGCGGCATGAAGTCCATGGAGCGCAGGAGGAGGTCCTGATCGTCGGTCAGGATAAAGACGATGTTCGGCCGGCCCGAGGCCACCCGGCGTGGGCCCGACGCGGCCTGCACGGCCACGAGGGCCAGGATCAGGGGGAGGAGGACGATACGACGAGCCATACGCATGAGCCATCAACCTCTTGACGATTTGGTGAGACGCCTTTCTCTTCAGACCAGTATGCGGGAAAAGGGGGCCGATCCGGTCAGGGGAAGGCGCTCGCGGAGGGGCTCAGGCCGGGGCAGGGGTAGCCAACCCCACACGGACCCACACGGACTACCACAGACTCACAAGGACGATCCTTGCCGTCCGTGATAGTCCGTGTCAGTCCGTGCTCGTCCGTGTTTGTTCTTGACCCTCAACCCTTCGGCCTGGCGTTGTACCCCCGCTCCTCGAACGGCATGAGCTTCTCGAGCCACAGCGCCTCGAGCGCCTTGAGATCGTCCTTCGGGTTGTAGCCGGGCTTGTCGGACGGCGCGAGGGTATCGAGGATCTCGATCTCGAACGCCTCCGGCCCGTGCTCGTTCCAATCCTGCTGGAGGGCCCGGTTGCGAAGACCCCCGAGCCTGAGCTCCCCGCGTAGCCGGTTGAGGATGGCCGGCAGGTCGACGCTCGTGCCGATGAGCACCTTGCCGTTGACGGTGTTCCGCACCTGATACACCCCCATTGGGCGCTGGGTCTCCTTGTACTCGCGGGTCAGGGTTTTTTTGTCCATGGCTATTTGTACCACAGGTTACGCCGAGTGGTGGCCGCTTTTCCGGCTAACCTGCGTTTACTCAGGTGACGAGTCGCACTGCAGCCGCTCGCCTTCGTCCAGGAGAAACCATGAGCGAGGAAACAAGCT
>QHVW01000833.1 GCA_003223675.1 Acidobacteriota bacterium | reverse complement strand
AGGAGGTATCCTCCCCCCCGCAGCTCGACGTCTCCATCTCAAGGGAGGGCCGGATTGATGACCTGGACGCAGGTGTACTCTCCCGTCAGCGGCAGCGTTTTCGGATCGGCGCTCGTCGCCGCCATCCCGGTCGTCGTCCTCCTCGGGCTCCTGGCCATCTTCCACATGCGGGCGCACCGGGCCGCGCTCGTGGGGCTGGCCACGGCGCTCGCCATCGCCATCCTGGTCTATGGCATGCCGGTGAAGATGGCGCTCGCCGCCGCCGCGGACGGCGCCGCCTTCGGCCTGCTGCCGATCGGCTGGATCGTCTTCGGGGCGATCTTCGTCTACGACGTCACCGTCAAGTCGGGCGACTTCGAGGTGCTCAAGTCGACCATCGCGGGCCTCGCCAGCGACCGGCGCATCCAACTGCTGCTGATCGGCTTCAGCTTTGGCGCTTTCGTCGAGGGCGCGGCCGGCTTCGGCACGCCGGTGGCCATCTGCGGCGCGATGCTCATCGGGCTCGGCTTCCGGCCCCTCCAGGCGGCCGGGCTCGCCCTCCTGGGCAACACCGCGCCGGTCGCTTTCGGCGCGCTCGGCACCCCGGTCATCACCCTCGCCAAGGTCACCGGGCTGCCGGAAGCGACCCTCTCCGCCATGGTCGGACGCCAGCTCCCCTTCTTCTCGGTCCTCATCCCCTTCTGGCTGGTCTGGGCGATGGCCGGGCGCAGGGCGATGCGCGAGGTGTGGCCTGCCTGCCTCACGGCCGGCGCCTCCTTCGGGATCACCCAGTACTACGTCAGCAACCATTTCGGCCCCTCGCTGGTCGACATCGCGGGCTCGATCGTCTCCATCCTCTCGCTGCTCGTCCTCCTCCGCTTCTGGCAGCCGCGGACGATCTGGAGCTTCGAGCACGAGTCGGACGAGGAGCGCGCGGCCGAGGCGGCGGCGCGGCCCGTGCACACCCAGGGGAGGGCGTTCCGCGCCCTCGTGCCCTGGCTCCTCCTCTGCGCCTTCGTCTTCGTCTGGGGATATCAGCCCTCCAAGGATTTCCTGAACGGCGGCGCCGCGGGGCACGAGAATTTCCTGCACGGCATCTCGGTCGTCAACATCCCCGTCCCCGGGCTGGACAAGGCCGTGGTGCGGACGCCGCCGGTGGTCGCGAAGCCGACCCCGGAGCCCGCGGTCTACACTTTCAACTGGCTCTCCGCCTCGGGCACGGCCCTCCTGCTCACCGGGCTGGTGAGCGGCCTCATCCTCGGCTTCTCGTTCGGCGAGCTGATGCGGATCCTCGGCCATACGCTGCTGCGGGTGCGCTGGTCGCTGCTGACCATCGCGGCCATGATGGCCCTGGGGTTCGCCACCCGCTACGCCGGCCTGGACGCCACCATGGGGCTCGCCTTCGCCTCGACCGGGGTGCTCTTCCCCTTCTTCTCGCCGCTCCTGGGCTGGCTCGGGGTGGCGCTCACCGGCAGCGACACCTCGTCGAACGTCCTTTTCGGAGGGCTCCAGCGGATCAGCGCCGAGCGGCTGGGGTTGAGCCCCATCCTGTCCTGCGCGGCCAACAGCAGCGGCGGCGTGATGGGGAAGATGATCGACGCCCAGAGCATCGTCGTGGCCGGCGTCGCCACCGGCCAGGTGGGCAACGAGGGGGAGATCCTGCGCTACGTCTTCTGGCACAGCATCGCGCTGGCCTGCCTGGTCGGCGTCCTGGTGCTGCTGCAGGCGTACGTGTTTCCGGGGATGGTGCCGGCGGGGCCGTAGGGCAGGGAATTTTGGCGGGCGGAGGGCGGCCGCCCATCCCCGCCTGGGGTTGAAACCCCAGGCTGTCCAATATCCGCCCTGGAAGGGCGGGTATTCCCTAGCCTGGGGTTTCAACCCCAGGCGGGGAGGTCTGCCGCAAGATCTCCATCACCTCCTCCCGCTGCGCATGCGCCAGCAAAATCACCAGATCCCCGGTCCGGGCCTCGGCCAGCGCCTTGCGGGCCCCTTCGAGCTCCGAGCCGGCGTGCTCGATGCGCTCGGCGGGGAAGCCCTGACGGCGGAGCTCGTCTTCCAGGATCGCCGGGACCTCCCCCGGCTGGCGGCCGCGGAGCATCTCGGGCATCTCCTTGAGGATGATCCGGTCCGGCGCGAAGGGGAGGACGGCGCGGGCGAGGTCGCGGATGGCCCCCTCGCCGCGGTCCCCGGCGTGGCCGAGCAGCAGCAGCCGGCGCTCGGCGGGGATCGACCGCACCACCTCCAGCAGGGCCGCCAGACCGTGGGGATTGTGGGCGTAATCGACCAGGACGTGGAAGCCGTTCCGCTCGAATACGTTGGCCCGCCCGGGATTGTCCTCCGGCCGGGTGCCGAACCGCCGCAGACCCTTCGCCATCGCGTCGGCGGGGACCCCGATCACCGAGGCCATCGCGACCGCCGCCAGAGCGTTGGCCACGTTGTGCCGGGCGGCGCCGCCGAAGGCGATGGGGACCCGATCGACCGCCGCCACCTCGACCGGCTCGCCCCCGCGCGCCAGCACGAGCGACCTCCCGTCGAGGAAGCACGCCTCGCCGCCGGCGTCCAGGGCCCGGCGCACGAGCGGATTTTCGGCATCGAGGCTGACCCAGAGGATGGGCGAGCGCAGCCCCCCCGCCGCCGCGACCAGCTCGGGATCGTCCGCGTTGAGCACGATCCGCCCCTTCGGCCCCACGGCGCGGGTCACCACCAGCTTGGCCGCCGCGAGCCCGGAGAGGTCGTAGACGCCGAATTCTCCCAGGTGATCGGCGGCGATGTTGGTGACCAGCGCGGCGTCGGCGCGGTCGACGGCGAGCCCCCGCCGCAGCAGACCGCCGCGGGCGGTCTCCAGGATGGCCACCTCCACCCGCCGGTCGCGCAGCAGCATGCGCGCCCCGCCGGGCCCCGAGAAGTCCCCCCGCTCGACCACCTCGCCGCCGACCTCGACCACGTCCGTCGAGGTGGTGCCGGCCATCTGCTCCGAGGCGTCGACGAGGGCCGCGAGGAGCCGGACGGTGGTGGTCTTGCCGTTCGTCCCGGTGACCAGCAGCACGGGGATGTCGTGGACCTTGCTCCAATCGACGTCGGCGGGGTCGGGCAGGGAGCGCGCGGACCAGGTGAGCGACCCCCTGCCGAGCCCCACGGAGACGGCGCGGTCGTCCGAGAGGAGGGCCACGCCGTGGGCCGCGGCGCTGGCCTGGAGGGCGAGGAGGGCGGGGTTGGCCTCGCGGGCGATCTCGTCGCGCAGCCGCGCCGCCGCGGTCCGGAAGTCCGGCGCCTCCCGGCCCGTCACCGCCGCCTCCCACGCCCAGTCGTTGATCTCGGTCGCGGAATAGAGACCGTCGATGGGGGCGGTGATCGCCAGGCTGGCGCCGCCGGGGAACCGCCGGGCCGCGATCTCGGCGCCCGTCCACCCCACCGCGTCGAGCATCCGCCGCACCTGGGCCGCCCACGAGGCGATGGCCGCCTCCGCCTCCTCCGGAGACAGCGCGACCTCCAGGATCGCCCCGGGGCGGTCCAGCAGGAGGTTGGGGCCGGTCAGCCGGCGGGAGTCGAGGAGCTCCATGGGGAGAGAAGAGTAGCAAAAGGGGCATGGCCTCGCGAGCCACTGTGGAGGCGCCCCAAGGGGTGCCTCCACAGTGGGTTCCCGGGTGGCAGGCCGCTTTTCAACGGCCTGCCACGGTCTCGGCTACCTACTAGGCGGTGCACTCGAAGAAGGGATCCCACCAGAAGTACTTCGCGGGCGCCCCGCCAACCGAAACGGCAATTTTCAACTGGTAGGTGCAATCTCCTTGCGTCATGGCCGTACCCAGCCATTGGTAAGAAGACGTGCTTGGCTGTGGCGCCGGCCAGCCCCAATTTCCGAAGATATTGGTGCCGTTAGACAATTCCATCCCTACAATCTCGACGGAATCGCCCTGATTGCCGAGCGAATCGATGGGAAACACGTTAAAACCGACTCCAAATCCGGCCGTAACTTCAGTGTTGAGCTCTTCGCCGCCTTCGCCGGTGCTGCCGCCTACGACGTTGTTATCCATCATGTAGATGCCGGTTCCGGCGTATTGGCCAGTGGTTTGGCTGTACAGATACACGGTATCCACCGCGACATTGATGACCCGGGCGGGAACCACCGGGCTGGCCGTGAAGTTGGAAAGAAGCTTTGCGCTCATGATAGTTTCTCCTCTTTTTGCGCTCGCCTAAGCGGTCACGGGGACGATCGTTACCGGAAGTGTGACTGTAGCCTGGTTGCTGCCGTTGTAGCTGAACTGGATGTTAGAGTTGATGTTTCCGCCAACGGTAGACTGCTCCACCTGGCCGGTGAAAACGTTCGGCTGGCCTGAAACCGGCCCGGGCGGCTGAGCCCATCCGGATTCGACCCCGATAGAGGTAATCGTGAAATCCCCATTGTACTGAGGATCGATCGGCAATACCGCCCAACAGACGCTGCTGCCGGGGATCACGTTGGTCGTCAAGCTCGCCGTGCCCTCGCCAGTTGAGGTTTGGCTCTGGTTCGATACTGCATAGCACCCTCGCGTAGAATCCTGCGCTAGTCCGTTGACGTCCACCCAGACCTGAATAAAGGCTGTACACTGGTTTGGAGAGATTGCAGAAGGCATACTTCCTCCTCTTTCGATATAGTTGTTGAGGTTCCTGTTTGTATGGCTTTCCGGAAATCGTCCCCGCGAAGCCTCCCGCGGAGGTTGAAGGTTGCGCATCACGTCAGAGAGCTGTTTCCATATATACCCTCCTTGAGGAAGTTGATATCTCTTGCCCGTAATGACAGGCGAAACGGCTGTGATCCTGACTGCCCGAAACGCTGCCTGCCCCAACGATGTGCCACGGCCAGGCGTCCTATCTCACCCGCGAATGAAGTCGCCGTCGCGGCGCGGAAAGAGCCCAGGCTCGCCCACCGCGATCCGTGCTACCATCAGCGCGTCCTTCTAAAGGGGGGCGAGGATTGGAATTGCACGCAAGGAGTCTCTGCGTCCTCGGCCGGACCTTAGTCCTTACTTTCGCCGGTGTATTGGCCTCACCCTCCGGTCTGGGAGCCCAGCCGGCGAGCCCGGTCCTCCAGGCCGGCGCCGCCGCGATCGAGCGGCGGTTTGCGGGGGGAGAATCCCACTCTTTTTCTATAGAGGCTGTCCCTGGGGCACGGCTGCTGATCACGGTCGAGCAACGGGGGATTGACGTCGAGGTAGCGGTGCTGCGCCCGGACGGCACGACGCTGATCGCGGTGGACAGCCCGACGGACAGCGAGGGCCCGGAGTCGCTGCTGGTTCCGGCGAACGCCGCAGGGCCGCTGACGGTCAAAGTCGGGTCGCCGAGCCCCGGCGAGGCTCCCGGAGCCTACGCGGTGAGGATGGAGGAGTTGCCGGAGTCGACGCCCGCCGAGCGCCAGGTCGTCGAAGCCGAACGGCTGATGACCGAGGCCGGGGCGGGCAACCGCGAGGGCAAGGCGGAGTCGCTGCGCCTCGCCGCCGCCCGCTACGAGCAAGCCGAGGCCCTCTGGCGTTCCCTGGGCAACCGCCGGGAAGAGGCGAGGTGCAGACTCTCGGCCGGCGGGGTCTACATGTCTCTCGGCCAGCCGAAGCAGGCCCTGGCGAGCTACCAGCAGGCCCTGGCGCTGTCCGTAGATCGGACGGACGAGCCTGGGCAGGCGGTCGCCTGGGGAGGCGTGGGGCTCGCCCGCACCGCGACGGGCGAGCTCGCGGACGCCGTGACGGCGCAGCGCAACGCCCTGGCCCTGGAGCGCGGCCTCGGCCGCGTCTACGAAGAGGGCAGGGTCCTCAACAACCTCGGCTATGCCCTGCATTCGCAAGGAGAGCTGCGCGAGGCCCTGAGCGCCTATCAGCAGGCGCTCGAGATCTTCATGGGCCTGGGAGAGCCCCAGGTGGCGCTCCAGAGCTACCGCCGGGTGCTCGCGCAGCAGCGTGCCCTGGGCGACCGGACGGGCGAGGCCCGCACCCTCAACAACCTGGGGGTCCTGTATTACAGCCTCGGCGAGCTCGGCGAGGCTCTCGAGGCCTACGCCGCGGCGCTCGCGATCGTCCGTCCGTCCGGCGACCGGCTCCAGGAGGCTTCTCTGCTCTACAACCTCGGCGTCGCGCACTACGGGTTGGGTGATTTCCAGCGCGCACTGGCCAACCTGGAGCAGTCCTTGTCGATCCGCCGCGAGATTGGCGACAAGCCCGGTGAGGCCGGATCCGAGACGGCCATCGGAGAGACGTATTTCCGTCTGGGGGACAATGCGCGGGCGCTCGACGCCGGCCGCCGGGCCGCCGGCGTGGCGAGCGCCGCGTCCGACCGCCGGGGCGAGATGCTCGCCCGCCGTCTCATGGGGGAAGCGAGCCTCGCCGCGGGTGAGCCCACGGCGGCGCTGTCCGAGCTGACCCGGGCCCTCGAGATCTCCCGGCTCCTGGTCGACCGTGCCGACGAGCCGCCGATCCTGCGCTCCCTGGGAGAGGCGTATCTGGCCCTGAAGCAGCCGGAGAAGGCCGCCGAGCTCCTGGCTCAGGCGGTCGAGCGGGCTCGCGCCGTCAAGGCTCCGGCCCGGGTCATCATGGCGCTGACGTCCCTGGCCCGCGCCGACCGCATACTGGGACGAGCCCAGGAGGCGCTGTCGCGGGCCGGCGAAGCGCTCAGCCTGATCGAAACCCTGCGGGCCACGGAGCCGAATCCGGACCTGCGCGCCTCGTTCCTGGCCGCCCGGCACGGCGCGTTCGAGACCGCCATCGACCTGGCCAGGAGGCGGGCACGGACGGGCGCGAGGGCATCGGTCCGGCGCTGCGCGACCGCGAGCGAGCCCTGCTCCGGCGTCTGAAGGCCAAGGTGGGCCGGCAGGACAGCCTGCTGAAAGGCCCGGCGGCCGCGAAGCGGGAGCAGGCGGCCGACCAGGAGGTCGGCGCGGTGCTCGCGGATCTCGCCGAGGTCGAGGCCGAGATCCGCCGTCACAGCCCGCGCTACGCGGCGCTCACCCAGCCTCCCGCGGCCACCAGCAACGAGATCCAACGGCTGCTCGACGGCAGGACGCTGCTCCTGGAATACGCGCTCGGCGAGGAGCGCAGCTTTCTCTGGGCGGTGGACCGGGAGGCCGTGACCGGGTTCGAGCTGCCGTCGCGGGCTCGCATCGAGGAGGCCGCCCGCGAGGTCTACGGAGGCTTGAGCGTGCTGGCGCCCGGAGAGGCCGGGGAGAGCCGCCTCGCGCGGGCCGCCGCGCACCTTAGCCGGATGCTGCTCGGGCCGGTCGCCGGGAGGCTTGCCGGCCGCCGGCTGATCATCGTCGCCGACGGCGAGCTCCAGTACATCCCGTTCGGGGCCCTGCCGCTTCCCGGGGGCAGCGGTGCTCCCCTGGTCACCCGGCACGAGGTCCTCAACGCGCCTTCGGCCACGGCCCTGATCCTGCAACGGCGGCTCGCCCGGCGCGAGCCCGCCACGGGGGTGGTCGCGGTGCTGGCCGACCCGGTGTTCGATGCCGCGGATCCGCGGGTGGCGGCGCGCTCCGGAACGGGAGGCCGGGAGCCCTCGCCGGCGCGCTCCTCTGCCGGCTCCGGACCGCTCCTCCGGCTCCCCTGGACCCGGCGCGAGGCGCAGGCGATCGCGGCGGCGGTCCCGCCGGGCCGGTCGCTCCTCGCTCTCGACTTCCGCGCCAGCCGGAAGACCGCCCTGTCGCCGGAGCTCTCCCAGTACCGGATCGTTCACTTCGCGACCCACGGCCTGATCGATGCCCAGACGCCCGCCCTTTCGGGCCTGATGCTCTCCCGCGTGGAGAAGCGGGGAGCTGCGGTCGACGGATTCCTCGGGCTCGGCGACATCTACAACCTGCGGCTCGGAGCCGATCTGGTCGTCCTCTCCGGCTGCGAGACAGCGTTGGGCAAGAACGTGCGGGGCGAGGGGCTGGTCGGGCTGACCCAGGGCTTTCTCTACGCCGGCGCCCGGCAGGTCGTGGCCAGCCTCTGGAGGGTCGAGGATCAGGCGACGGCGGAGCTGATGTCCCACTTCTATCGGCTGCTCTCGTCCACGGGCCGGACCCCCGCCGCGGCCCTGCGCCTGGCACAGCTCGCCGTCCGCAATGACAAGCGCTGGCGTTCACCCTACTATTGGAGCGGTTTCGTGCTCCAGGGCGACTGGGAGACTGTGTCTCTGGCGCGGTGAGAGGGCGGCCGGGTGAGATAACCGCCGGCCCGGAGTCACTTCCCGTCAGACGATGGCAACCCCGCCAGGTCTAAAGTCAGAGGAGAGCCAACATGTGCCCACCACCTTCTTCCCTTACAATCGAAAGCTGGGACAATGGTGAATTTGCGGAAGTGCTCTTCCCGGAGGGCAACACGATATCCATCAACTCCGCTTCGAGCTCATCCAGCACCTATAATCTCAATTGGACGAATGGAAACAATAATCCGCGCAGCATGGCTTTGACTTGGATTCCCGACGGGACGGGCAGCAGTGGAACACTGTCCGGAAGCGACGTTACGATCTATGACTCAAGCTCTCCAGGCACGGGAACGGAGCTCATGACCCTGTCGACGGT
>QHVW01000832.1:2100-8659 GCA_003223675.1 Acidobacteriota bacterium | reverse complement strand
CTGGGCCAATTCGGCGTCATCGTGCAGGCCCGGCTCCGCCTCGTGCCCGCCCTCCCCAGCACCCGCTACTACAAGGCGGTCTACGACGACCTCTCGGTGTTCCTCTCCGATCTGCTATTCCTGATCCACGACGGCCGCTTCGACACCGTCCAGGGGTTCGTGAACGCGCTCCCCGGTGGCGGCTGGAATTACTCGCTGGAGACGACGAAGAGCTTCGCGCCGGGGCACGAGCCGAACGACGCGGCCCTCCTCGCCGGGCTCCACTTCCTGCCGGGGCAGCAGACCTCGGAGGACATCCCATATTTCGACTACCTGAACCGCCTGGGGCCCACGGTCGCGTTCCTCCAGCAGATCGGGGTCTGGTCCTTCCCGCACCCCTGGGTCGACCTGCTGATTCCCACCAGCCAGGCGGCGGGCTTCATCGGCGGCACGCTGGCGGCCCTCGATCCCGCGGACCTGGGCCAGGGGCCGATCATCGTCTACCCTTATCTCGGCGACCGTTTCAACGCGCCCAACTTCCGGACCCCGGCGGGGGAGACCTTCTTCCTCTTCGGCTTGCTGCGCACGGCCGTCCCGCCCACGCCGGAGCGCTCGGCGGAGCTGGTGGCGGCCAACCGCCGGCTCTTCGAGCAGGCGCGGGCCGTGGGCGGCTTCTTCTATCCGGTCGACTCCGTGCCGATGAGCCCCGAGGATTGGCGCCAGCACTTCGGTCCGCGCTGGCCGCAATTCTTCGCCGCCAAGCAGGCCTTCGATCCGGACGCCCTCCTGGCGCCCGGACAGGGGATCTTCACGGCGGATTGATCGTATGGAATCCACCGCAGCCGTGGCGCTCGAGAGCCCGACGCCCATCCTGGACCGTCTGGCGCCCGTGCCGCCGCCCGACAAGCGGGCCGCCCGCAGGAAGATGATCCTGGGCCTGGCGATCGGGGCCGCCATGGGCCCGGCCATCGACGTGGCGGTCTGGCGGTCCCCGTTCCTGTGGCGGCAGATCGCCGTCCCCTTCTTCCAGTGGCTCGACATGCCCTGGACGGGGCCCAGGGTCCTCTCCCTCGTCCTCTCCCTCCTCGCCGCCGTCGTGGCCGCCCTCTGCATCCACGAGGCGGGGCACGTGGTGGGAGGGCTCTCCACGGGCTTCCGGTTCCTCTCGGTGCGCCTCGGCCCTCTGGTGATCGAGCGCTCGGGGCGGATCTCCTGGTACTGGGGCCCGGGCGCCCTCACCAGCGGGATGGCCTCTATGTCGGCGGCGCGGCGGGACCGTCTGCGGCAGCGCGCGGCGGTCTTCGTCCTCGGCGGGCCGGCCGCCAACCTGCTGTCCGGAGGGCTCGCTCTCGCGATTCTCCCGGCCCTGAGCCTCCCTGCGGGCCTATTCCTCACCGCCTCGGCCGTGGCCCTCATCCTCGCCGCCATCCCCTATCAGCTCCAGATCGGGCTCACGGACGGCGGCCGCCTCTGGCTCCTGTGGAGAAATCGGGCGCCGTGCAGGCGTTGGCTGGCCTTGCTGAAGCTCCAGGCCGAGAGCCGGGAGGGCGTGCTGACGGAGGCGCGGTGGGCCGAATATCTGGCGGAGGCCGTCGCGGTGCGCGACTCCACGCCGGAAACCGTGCTCGCCCACGCCTTCGCCTGCTCGGCGGCGCTCCACAAGCGGCGGGACCGGGAGGCCGGCGAGCATCTGGAGACCTGTCTGAGATACCTGAGCTGCGTGCCGCCCGCCCAGCGCGAAGGCGTGATCAGCGACGTCGCCGTCTACCTGGCGCGGCGGCGGAAGCGGGCCGACCTGGCGGCGCAATGGCTGGCCGACCTGCGGACCGCCGCCAATCCCCTGATGCGGCTGCGGGCCGAGGCCGCGGTCCTCGAAGCGCGGGGTGACATCGTGGGAGCCTCGCGAAAGCTGGACGAATACGAAGCGTCGCTCCTGGCGCTGCCGAAGGGGAATCCACAGCGGGAGATGCTCCTGCGGACCCTGCCGGGCTGGAGAGCCGAGCTGAAAGCCCCCAGCGATCACACCGCGGCGTGAGCGCGGCGCGGCCTTGTAGGGCCGGGTTGGTCAGGGGCTCTCGGCTCAGTGCGTGTACGTGAAGCTCCGGATCACCACCTCGACCTCCCGGCCGTCGCCGGGAGGCTTGCCGTCGACCAGCCAGAGGTTCATGTGGACCGGCAGGGGATTCTGCGGGATGCGCCGCAAGGGGTAGGCCGGCGCGTACTTCCATCTCGCGATGGGGGATTGATTGTCGTTGCGGTGGCCGTTCAGGCTCTGGAAATAAATGCTGTTCCTCTGCCAGGTGAATCGCTGC
Organism: Acidobacteriota bacterium; assembly: GCA_003223675.1. Taxonomy (GTDB): domain Bacteria; phylum Acidobacteriota; class Thermoanaerobaculia; order Multivoradales; family UBA5704; genus DATARR01. The sequence goes on along the minus strand of QHVW01000832.1, from coordinate 6,368 downwards.
GTCGTATACGTCCCGTTGAGAGAGAAGAAATACGACTTCGCGGCGGGCGGCAGGCCGGCTTTCGCGGGCCAGTCGGTGAAATTGAGGTTCGGCGCGCTCGGGATGCCGAACCTCGATAGCTCGATATCGATCTCGTTCGTGCCGTCCGGGCCCACCTCCGGCGGCGGATAATTGAACAGTCCGAGCACGACGTTGGCGTCGAGCTTGTCGATCTCGCCGATCACCCACCACTGATACTTTCCGAAGCCCAGGCGCTGGGTGGTCTCCACCTCGGCGCAGGACCAGGTGCCGCCGGTGTGCGAGATTTTCAGATGGAGATCGCCGTCGCCATCCACCCAGACGTTCGACTCGCTCCAGTCGCAGGGCCCGGGGCCCAGGCCGTTCCCCGACTTCACGGTCCAGTCGTAGCCGGCGAAGTGGAGCGTCGCTGCCCGCGCGGCGCCTGCGAGGAGCGAGAGGAGAGCCAGGAGGCCCAACACGGCTTTGATTCCAGGTTGCATGAGACGGGACGGTAGCGGCAGAGCCGCAGGGAGTCAAGCTCAGGACGAGCCCAGTAGCTGCGCCAGTTGCCGTAGCCGCTCCTCCGAAGCATCCGACACCGCCCACCAGGTCATCCCTCCCTGCGTCCAGTGGACGACGTGAAATCCCTGACGCGAGGTGGCGGACAGGCCCGCGCCATCCATCCCGTAGGCGGTGGGCCAGGTGAAGACGTTGATGACGTGCTTGTCCGCGCGATAGATCAGGGCCGCGACGGCGTGGTGATCCAGATAGTCGAGACGGCCGCCGGTGAGGGGGAAGCCGCGGTCGGTGAGATCGATCACGGTGGGGGAGTAGTCGAGCTTGCCGGTGAACCAGGGCTTCACCGTGTGCTGATCGGTCGAGGCCACGTCGGCCGGATGGCCGGCGAGCAGCGAGCGGACGTGGCTCGCCACGACCTCGTCCGCGAGGCCCGGCGCCGGCCGCGGCGGCCAGACCCGCCCCAGGCTCCAGGAGGCGACCGCCACCAGCAGCAGGGCGGCGACCGTCTGGAGCCCTTGCCAGGAGGCCCAACGGGGCGTTGCCGGCTCGGCGGCGGCGCGGCGCAGGCGGCGCGCCAGGTCCGGCGCGGGACGGAAGCGCAGGTCCGCGGATGCGATGGCCTCGCGCAGGGCCCGCTGCGCGGCGAGGGCGCGGGCGCAATCAGCGTGCTCCTCCAGGTGGCGCTCGAAGGCCAGGGCGCTCGTGAGGTCGAGCTCGCCGTCGAGGTAGGCCGTGACGTCCTGCTCGGTGTATGGACAGCTCATGGCCGCCCCTCCTTGACTCCGTGAGCGATCAGAAAATCCTGCAATTGGCGGCGGGCGCGCGACAGGCGGGACATCACGGTGCCGATCGGCACCGCGGCGACGGCGGCGATCTCCTTGTAGGAGAGCCCTTCGAGCTCGCGCAGCACCATCACCTCGCGCAACGGCAGCGGCAGCGCCTCGAACCCTTTCCGGAGCAGGCGGCCGTCCGCCCGGCGCAGCAGCTCCACCTCGGGATCGCCGCCGCCGCTCTCCGGCGCGTGCACGGTCTCGTCGAACGGATCGGCGATCTCGTGGCCGCGGTGGCGCTGCTGCAGCCAGGTGTAGAACGCGTTGCGGACGATGGCGAGCAGCCAGGCGCGGGCGTTGACGCCGTGAAAGCCGTCGAAGAACTGTAAAGCCCGCAGGGACGCGGTCTGGACCACGTCCTCGGCGTCGGCGTCGTTGCCGGTGAGCCAGCGGGCCAGGTCCCAGGCCGCGTCCAGATGCGGCAGGACGGTCCGCTCGAAGCGGCTCCGCCGGTCGTCCTGCCGGAAGAAGCGGTCTCGGATCTTGCTCAGCATCGCGGGGGAATCCGCCTCCGCGATGGTAACCCCGAACGCGGCTTCTTGAGCGTGCGTGGCCATCGAGCCTCCGGGATCACAGGTACCAGCGCAGGGGGGCCGCCGCCAGGAGCGCGGCGACCGCCAGCCCGAGAGCGAGGCCCCAGGCCACGGCGCGGGGCCGGCCGCTCGCCAGCCGGCGGGCCCGGAGCAACGCGGCGCCGAGGGTGAATCCGCAAGCCGTCGCGGCCATCTTGATCGCCAGCGCGGCGAGCGCCACGCCGGTGACCTCGGGGAGCGCCCCCTTGAGGCCGTAGCTCGCGGCGGCGAATCCGGCGCCGCTGGCCGCCTGGAGCCCCCAGGCGGCCAGCAGGACCCAGGCGAGACGGCGCTCGTTGATCTCCACGTGCTCCCCGCGCCCGCGCAGCCCGAGGGCCACGGCGGGGCTCGCCACCACGGCGACGGCTCCGAGGTTGTGGACGGCCTGCACGAGGGTGTAGACGAGCTCGGTCATGTCTACTTGACCTTCACCTGGATCGACTTCTGGGGCCCGGTGGGGACGTGGCCCTTGTCGACCAGCTTGAGGGTGATGACGTGCACGCCCGGGGTCATCTTGGGCAGCGTGTAGGTCCCCTTCAGATCGTGGATCCCGGGGCTCCGGTCGCCGTCCACCCAGACGTGGAAGTGGTCGTCGCCGGGTCCGAGGGTGATCTGGTATTCGAGGGGGTACGCCTCGCCGGCGTCGAGCTGCGCCTGGTCAGCGGGCTTGAGGATCTGGATGCTCGCCTTGCCTGGGGAGTCGGCGGCGAGAGCGCTCAGAGCGAGCGCGGGGATGAGGAGGAACAGGAGGACGAGGACAGGACGGCGGATCTTCATGAGATCTCCTTGCCGCTGCGGCGGCGAAAGGGGGGCGGGCAAGCCCCCGTTCGCCTGTCCTAGACCGCGCTTTGGCGGATTTATTCCGTCCGATTGATCCCCTGCCGTCTACGGCGACGCCATGAAGCGCTGGAAGCTGATGGTGTTGCCGTTGGGGCCCTCGTCGAGGTAGTTCGTCCAGCCGTAGACGAAGGTCCGGTTCCAGCCGTAGGTCACCCGGCCGGTCCCGTGATAGAAGGCGGTGCCCATCGGGGGCTGCTCGACCACCGGTCCGGCCGGCGTGCCGTCGGCGCGGTACAGGCGGAACCACGCGGGCGAGGTGCCCTGGTCGTCCCAGGCCACCACGAAGTCCCCCTGCGGAGACATGGCGACCTGGGGATGGCTGTCCGGGATGTACTCCTGGGCGATCAGCAGTTGCGCTCCCAGCCGCTCTCCGGCGTTGTTGTAGCGCTGCGCCAGGACGTCGACCCCGTTCGTGCCGACACCCCGCCAGACCACCACGAAGCGGCCGTTGGACGCCCGCGACACCTGGGGAGCGAAGGGCGTGATCAAATCCGGGCGCTGGCTCGCGGGCGGCACGAAGATGGCGAATTCGCCCCCCTGGCGGCCGGTGGTGAACCCGAAGCGCTGGCCGTAGACGCCCAGCCCGGTGCCGTCCTCCGTGGCCGCCCGCACCTCCCAGACCACCACGAACTCGCCAGTATTCGGATTCATGGCGACGCTCGGCGAGGTGTGGTTGCCGGTGTTCGAGGTCGCGGCGTTGAATTCCGGCCCCCGGGCCGTGCCGTCGGCGTTGTAGCGCTGGCCGAATATGCGGGTCCCGGACGAGGTGGAGGCGATCCAGATGATGACGAAGTTGCCGTTGCGGTCCACCGCCACGTCCGCCGGCGCCTTGAGCGACAACGTCAGGGTCGGCAGCACCGGGCTCGTCCGGCGCAGGAAGCTCTCCACGGGGCCGGAGCCGGAGACGGGAGACCGGCTCCACGTGATCAATACATCGCCGCGCTGGTTGGCCACCACCCCGCCGCCTTCCGCGTTGAATTTGCTTGGATCTTCCAGCGACACCGCCCGGCCCTGGGGCGCGTCGGCGGCCGAGAAGCGCCGGACGTAGACCCGCTCCCCCAGCCCCGAGGGGGTGCCGGAGACGCTCGTCCACAGGAAGGTCAGGTTCCCCGCGCCGTCCATGGCCACGCCATTGAGGAACTGGCTCGGGGTGTTGGGCTGTACGATGAATTGCGCCGGCCGGACCGGCGTCTGGGCCGCGGCTCCCTGCGCGAGCAGAGCGGCGGCGAGCAGGAGGACGGGGAGGGTATGCCGGTTTGCCATAACTTTAATATAACTCAAGAAGGCCCCACCGAGTTACAAATTCTTGCTCTCTGGGCGCTCTGCCCGAAACCTCACCCCTGTCCCCTCTCCCATCGCCCTCCCACCGTCCGGGAGAGGGGACAGGGGTGAGGTTTCGGGCAGAGCGCCCAGAGAGCAAGAATTTGTAACTCGGTGGGGCCTTCTTGAGTTATATTAAAGTTATGGCAAACCGGCATACCCTCCCCGTCCTCCTGCTCGCCGCCGC
>QHVW01000832.1:0-2078 GCA_003223675.1 Acidobacteriota bacterium | reverse complement strand
GGCTGGACATACGTCCTCCTTGCCCGCAAGATGTACCCCCTGCGCACCCGCAAGGAGGGCATGCCGTGAAGCACCCCGCATTCGCCGTCTGGGCTTCGTTGTCCATCGCGTCGCTCCTCCTCTCCGGCTGCGTCGTCAACACGGCTCTCCAGGCGGAGAAGGCGGAGCCGGCCGGCAGCGTCACCCTGCGGAGCCGGACACTCGGCGACCGCACCCTCAAGCCCACGGCCTGCCAGTCCGGCGAGCATCAGCTCTTTCTGGGGGCGGATTTCTTTGACCATCAGGAGACTGGCCAGGGGATCGCCACCCGGCTGATCGTCGAGCCGGCCGGCGCCGTGATCCTGCGCTTCTTCGACGTGGCCCATCCGCTCGACCCCGGCGTCCTGTTCCGCCGCCAGGACTGCGGCCGGTTCGAGCTCTCCCTGGACCGCACCGGCTGGAAGATCAACGACGTCTACGATCTCCACGTCAGCCTCGACTTCGACTGCCGCAACGCCTCCGGCGATACCGCGGCCGGGCATCTGGCGACGGACCACTGTCATTGAGCCCGCGGAGCCGGCCCTTCGGTCTCACCGCGCTGAGCGGCTTCTTCGTCTTCGGCGCCGTAATGAGCGGCCTGACCTGCATCCTGCTGCTGTTCCCCGGCAGCGCGCTCGACGCCGTCTGGCGCCTGAATCCGCAGGCTCGGGAAGGGCTCCGGCAGATGGGGCCCTGGGCGGTCGTCCTGATGGCCACCGTCTGCGCGGCCTGCGCGCTGGCGGCCCGGGGGCTCTGGCTCCGGGCTCCCTGGGGGCGCCGGCTCGCGCTGGCCATCCTCACGGTCAATCTGATCGGAGACCTGGGGAGCGCCGTCGTCCGAGAGGATCTGCGGACCTTGATCGGCCTGCCGATCGGTGGCGCTCTGATCGTCTATCTGCTGAGGCGATATGATGCGCCGACGGTCAACAGAGGAGAGGGACCATGATGACGATCGGAAATACGCCGCTGGTGCGCTTGAGCGTGCTCCCCGAGCCTGGGAGCGCGGACGTCTTCGTGAAGTGGGAAGGGGCCAACCCGACGGGCAGCATGAAGGACCGCATGGCGCTCTCCATGGTCGAGGGGGCCGAGGCCCGCGGCGCGCTGCGCCCCGGAGGCCGCGTCGTCGACTACACCGGCGGCAGCACGGGCAGCTCCCTCTCCATGGTGTGCGCGGCCAAAGGGTACCGGGCCCACTTCGTCTCCTCGGACGCGTTCGCCGAGGAGAAGCTGCAGACCATGAGGGCCTTCGGGGCCGTGCTGGAGGTGATCCCGAGCGTCGACCGGAAGGTGACGCCGGAGCTGATTCAGGCCGGCTTGCGGCGGGTGAGAGAGCTCGTCGTCGAGCCCGACACCTTCTGGACCGACCAGTTCAACAACCCGGACAACCGGGCAGGCTACGCGCCCATGGCCCGCGAGGTCCTCGCGGAGCTCGACGGCCGGCTCGACGAGTTCGTGATGGGGGTCGGCACGGGCGGCTGCTTCTCCGGCAACGCCGAGGTCTACAAGCGGGAGGTCCCCGGGGTGCGCTGCGTCGCCATCGAACCCGAGAATTCCCGGGCCCTGTCCGGCCAGGGACCTTACGGAGGGCACCGGCTCGAAGGGATGGGCGCCGGCTTCGTGCCGTCCATCTGCCGGCTGGACCTCGCGGACGAGATCGTGGCCGTGAGCGACGAGGACGCCCTGGCCACCGGGCGACGGCTGGCCCGCGAGGAGGGGGTCTTCGGCGGCATCACCTCCGGAGCGAACGTCTGGGTGGCCCTGCAACGGGCGAAAAAGCTGGGCCCCGGCCGGCGCGTGGTCACCGTCATCTGCGACAGCGGACTGAAGTATCTGCAGGGGGAGCTGTACCGATAGGAGCGATCATCCGCGTTCCTCCCGATCGGTGGTCCGGCCAACCGGGGATGCCGATCAGCGGCGACGCGCAGCGTGGTCCGCTGCAGCGGCTTGTTGGGCAGCACTATCTCGAAGGCGCTCCAAGAACGGATCCTGGAGGTCCTGCGACGCGAGCCATTTCAGCTCCTCCTCCAGAGTCATTCCTTCGATCTCTGCTGAGATCTTGT
>QHVW01000155.1 GCA_003223675.1 Acidobacteriota bacterium | reverse complement strand
CGCCAAAGCCCGTCCAGCAGCTCAACCTGATCCTCGATCGGTTTCCGCAGCCGTTCAACGTCGGATCGCTGATCGACTGGCTGTACCGGCTTCTGAAGGACCTCGACCTGAGCGATTTTCACATCGCCCAGGTGCCCATCCTCGACGACCTGCGCGATCCGCTGGTGACGCTGATCACCTGGCGCGACGCGATGAGCACGGCCGAGCTGCTCGGCCATCTTCAGGACACCCTGGTCCTGCTCGAAAACACCATCGAGGCGAGCGCCGGCGGGGTGTTCACGCCGATCGCAACGGCGCTGGCGGCGGTGGGCGCGCAATTGCCCACGGCGCAACTAGCGCAGATCGCCGACGACCTGGCGGCTCACCTGGGAACGCTGCGCACGGCGGCCGTGAGCGGCGACCTGAGCGCCGCCGTGCCCGCCGTGGCCGCCCTCAACACGCGGCTCGACGACTACGCGGCGATCCGGCTGACCGTGCAGGGCGGCCTGGCGCCGCAATTCGCCACGCTGGCCGACCGGCTGGCCACGCTCGACCTCGACCTGGACGACGAGGCCGGGCGGCTGGTTTCGCTGCTGCAACCGGAGTCGTTGCTCAGCTTCATTCCCACGCCGTCGGAATCCGCGCTGGCCGTGCCCGGGCTGGAAGACCTGGAGAGCTGGCTGCAAACGCTGGTGGACTGGCTCCACGAGGTGACCGATCACCTCGACGTCAGCGCCATCCAGGGGCCGCTCAACACCGTGGCCGGCACCCTGCAACAGGCGGTCGACGCGCTCGACGGGGCGCAGGTCGCCATGACGCTGCAGGTGCAGTCGCTGCTCGGCAACGTCAAGCAACAGCTCGACGTGATCGACCCCGCGGCGCTGCTCCACGAGGTGCAGACCGCCATCGACGGTTTCCACACGGCGCTGGCCAATCAATTGCAAGGTTTGTTCGCTCCCGTGCGCGACGCGATCGCCGCCGCCGTCACCCAGATCGGCGAGGGGCTGAAAGCGTTCAATCCGGCGGACGTGGTGAAAGCGCTGCAAGACGCGCTCGGCAAGCTGGCGGGCGTGCTCAAGAGCCCCGAGGTACTGGGGGCCGTGAATGCCATCCGCGACGCCATCAAGGGCACGGCGGACGACCTGGGCAAGATCTCGTTCGCGCCGCTGGCCGATCAGGTCATCGCCGAGATCGACAAGTTGACCCAGTCTTTCCAGGCCCTGGACACCTCCCAGCTCAGCACGGCGGAGAAGGTGGGGCTGCAGGTGGCGCTGGCGGTCCTGCCGTCCGACCTGGCGCCCATCTCCGATCCGCTGCTCGCCCGGCTCGGGCAGGCCATCGCGCAAGGTCCGCTGCCGCTGTTGCAGACGTTGCAACAGCAGCCGCAGCTCCTGCTCGCTCAGGTCCAGACCTTCGCGCCCGGGACGCTGCTGGGCAACGCGATCTCGGGGCCTTATAAAACCTTGCTGAAGCAGATGGAGGCCTTCAAGCCCAGCGTCCTGCTCCAGCCGGTGGGAGCGGAGCTGGAAGGGCTCAAGGCGCGGCTGCAAGCCAGCGCCGATCCGGGCCGCCTCCTCGCACCGCTGAAGCCGCCGTTCGACAGCCTGCTTAAAGCTTTCGATCGGCTCAAGCCGGAAACGGTGATCGCGCCGCTGCAAACGGCGATCCAGGGGGCGATCGGCGCCATGGTGCAGGCGTTGCCCGTCGAAGAGACGTTCGCGCAACTCGACGCCGTGCTGCACGCCGTGGAGCGGGTGACGCACGCCGGCACGGACACCGTGGCCGTGTTGCAACGCCTGCTGGACCTGCTCAACGGCCTCGCCGATCCGCGCGCCCAGATGGACGCCTGGATCGACGCCATCCTCACCAAGATCCGGAGCATCGACGACGCCGGCCCGCTGCAACCCGCGCTCGACGCTGTCGGCACGGCCCTGGACGGCACCACCTCGGCCGGCCTGGCGGCGCGTTTCGACACCGCCGCGCTGGAGGCGGCGCTGGCCACGCTCGACCCGCAGGCGCGGCTGGTCAAGGTCGTGCAGGCCTACAACGGCGTGCCGCGCGCCCGCCTCACGGCCCTGCCGGATTCGCCCGAGAAGACGGCGATCCTCGCCGCGCTCGACCGTTTCAATCCGGTCGATCCGCTGTTCGGGGCGCCCTATCAGAAGGCCGCCGAGCTGCGGACGGCGCTGGCCGCGGCCCACGCCCGTCTGGCGGCGCTCCTGCCCGAGTGGGACGGCCGGTATCATGAGGCCGGCCCGCTGACGGAGCTTCGCCACCTGCAGGCCACGCCCGAAAATCTGCGCGCGTGGATCGGCGAGGCGCTGGAGGAGAAGGCTGGGCGCCCCATCGTCGCCGTGCTGTCCCTGACCGCGCCGCTGGCGCAGGTCCTGGGCACGTTCGTGAGCAAGCTGCAGGCGCTGGTCGCCGCGCTCACCGCCAAGCTGACCGCGCTGCTCCAGGGGCCGGGATCGCTCGGCGCCATCCGCGACACTATCCAGGCGCTGATCGGCAAGCTCCAGAATTTCAACCTCGATTTCCTCGCGCAGAGCCTCGGCGGCGTATTTTCCGACCTGCGGAGCAAGCTCGAGGCGATCGATCCGGCGGCGCTGCGCCAGTCGATCGACGCCGCCTTCCAGGGCATGCTGGATACGTTGAAGATCGACCTGCTCATCCCGGCGGTCCAGATCGCCAAGCTCGACGCCGACTACCAGGTCATCGTGGACGGGCTGCAGACCTTCAACCCGGAGACCCTGGTCAAAGACGCTCAGAAGAAGTTCGACCAGGAGATCGTCCCGCTGCTCAAAGCGTTCGATCCCACGGAGGTGATGGCGGCGCTGCAGGACCGCTTGGCGAAAATCGGCGATGATCTGCGGGCCGAGATGGCGCGTGTCAACGACGCGTACCAGAAGCTGCGCCAGTCCATACCCTCGATCAGCATCAGCGTCGACATCGGCGTCGACATCAGCTCGCCGTTCTGAAAAGGAGTCATCGCGTGGTCATCGGCTCCATCCTCCTCCAACCGCAGCGGCTCGAACGCGCCGGCCGGGTGCCCGCCGCCGACGCGGTGCTGGACGACATCCTCAGCCTGGCCGTGCGTCTGGGGAGCGACGGCGTCCACGGCGGGCGGCTGGCCGCGACGCTGGGCCGGTCGGCTGAGGGCACGGTCGCCCGCCTGGAGGCGCGGGCGGGCGCGGGGGTCAGCAACGCGGTGGCGCGCCTCGGCGCTTTGTTCGCGCCGCTGACCGCGCCGTTCCAGGCGCTGGCCGCGCAGCCGCCGGGCGACGTGGACGCCTTGATCGGGGACCTGGAGAACGGCGTGAAGGCGGTCGTCAGCGGGCTCCAGGGCCTGACCCCCGAGAAGGTCCGCCAGACGGTGGGCACGGTGTTCGACGTCCTCGAAAGCGATCTCGGGATCACGCCCACGTTCATCCGCGACCTGGTGCTCGGCCTCTTCGACGACATGATCCTGGCGCTGGCGAGCGCGCCGCCGGACGAGACCCCGGACGCCCGCGCGAATCGCCGCGCCGTCGCCGCCCACCTCGGCCGCATCAAGCGATATCTCCAGGCGAATTTCACCTTTCCCACCCTGAACGCCGACGCCGCGGCGCAGGCGTTCCTGGCGTTGCGCCGGCGGCCGGACGTGGACGCGGCGCTGACGCGCGCCCTGTGCTCCGTCCAGGGGGCGGTGGCCGACCTGCGGGCCGGCAGAGCGCTCGTCGACCTGCTGCCTTACAGCGCCTTCCCGACGTTCGGGCCGGGCAGCGTGGGCGCCGCCGCGGCGCCGGCGGCGCGCGCGGAGATCAGCTTCTACGCCAGCAAGCTGCTGGAGTACGACAACTGGAGCGGCGACCTGGGCCCGCTGCCTCTCCCCGCGGACCAAGTCCTGGACCAGGGCGTGGTGTTCCCGCCGCTGCGCGACGCCTTCGTGCACGCCAGCGTCGTCCTGTCGCACTGGGCGTTTCTGTATACCGCCGAGGAGGGCAAGGAATGGCGGGTGGTCGACCGCAAGAAGTACCTCATCACCAAGGCCCTCCACAGCCTGGTGGTGAGCCGCCTGTTCGAGATCAGCCTGAGCGACTTTCAGAAAGCCAATCAGGGCGACCTGAGCGATCTGAAGAAGATTTTCCGTGAGAACGGCGTGCCGGTGCTCTCCGCCGGCAGTATGACGGTGGTCCAGGCCCAGGGCAGCGACACCTGGGACATCGACGCGGACGGCCTGAGCTTCACCGCCAAGAGATTCGAGGGTAGGGTCACCATCCGGCCGCGGACGGAGGCGGGGGCGCTGTTCGACCTGTCGCCCGATCTGCAGCCGGCGGCGGGCGACAAAGCGCCCGCCGCCGCGTTGCGGGAGGCCTTCGCGAGCCAGGGGATCCCTCTCTCGCCGCGCTGTGTGCTTTCCATGCGCGAGCCGGACAGCGAGTGGCTGCTGGACGACGGCGAATTTGAATACAAGATCGAGAAGGACGAGGGCAAGCTCCAGGTCAGCACCGGCATTCCCTTAGGCTGGCTGTTCTCCATGATCGAAAAACCGAAGGGCTCCGCGGTATGGGTGAATCGTGAGCGCACCCAGGTCCTGCTGGGCCAGCGCATCATGTACGTGGGCACCAACGTGTCGTGGAGCGACGCGCCGGTCTTCCGGAAGCTGAACGGCAACCGCCGCTACTCGCTGAAGCACGGGGCGGCCACCTCCGAAGATTGGGCCTTTCACCTGTCGTGGATTCAGGATGCCGTCGACGTCGTCCTCAACGCCATCAATATCGGCCAGTCGATCGACAAACACGAGGTGGAGTACTCCATCACCTCCAACAGCCTGACCATCGGGCGGCTGATCTCGGAGATCGCCGCCAAGGCGGCCCGGCACTCCCCGATGGCCCAGGTGGTCAAGAGCGATTTCGTGTATGACCTCCTCCTGGACATCGGGATCGGTATCGTCAAGATCATCGAAGCCGTGGCGAAGCCGCCGGGCCCCCCGGCCTCGACGACGGCCGGGGACGGCAGCAAGACGGTCGACAAGATCCTGAGCGCGGTGGTGGGCGTCGAGATCGTCGACGAGCACTGGAGCGAGACGCTCTTTGACTACATCCTGTCGGTCTTGACGCTGGCCAACCACGAAGAGCCCGCCGACGCCTCGCAGGAGCGGCCGGAGAACTACAAGGAGAGCGGTGGCTTCGTCGACCTCTTCTGGAAGAGCGGCCTGCTCATCTACACCGCGGCCATCCCGGACTCGAAATTCGCTCTCCCCTTTGAGACCGAGTCGCTCACCGCCCGCTACTGGCTCGGCGGCGCCACAGGGGTCGGGCTGGTGATGGGCTTCCTCGGGCTGCTCGTGGGCCAAGGCGTCATTGCCGGCGTGAACGTGTTCGCGGACGTGGGCCAGTTCCTCAAGACGCTCGGCAAATCGACGGGCAAAAGTCTGCTCTACTTCTGGCCGTACCTCAAGCTGGTCAAAGGGAAGACGTAGGGGCAAGGAGGACGATCATCCGCATGCGAGAGCAACTGCAGAGACGCCTGGAAGAGCTGAAGGCCGAGCTCGAAGCCGGCCAGAAGATGCTCAACGACCTGGATGCCAAGCGCGAAAACCTGCGCCAGACCCTGCTGCGCATCAGCGGCGCGGTGCAGATCCTCGAAGAGGAGCTCGCCAAAGACGCCGAGGGGTGAGGCCCGCCTCCCTGCGTGACGATTCCTTGACAACCCGCCGTCCCCCCTGTTACGGTACGCCGCTGTAAACGATTACACCGGGTCGTGGGCTGACGCCCAGGAGCCGATATGACCTCTTTTTCCGTGCGGCTGAGCTTTGGGGGATTCGGACCTTGAGCGCCTCCATCAAGGAGGTCGCTCTCAAGGCGGGAGTGTCGATCGCCACCGTCTCCCGCGTCATCAACGACAAGGGTCCGGTCGCCGTGGAGACGCGCCAGCGCATCCTGACGGCCATCGAGCAACTGCGCTACGTCCCCCACGGCGCCGCCCGCAGCCTGATCACCAACCAGACCGACACCATCGGCGTGCTGCTGCCGGACCTCTACGGCGAGTTCTTCTCCGAGGTCATCCGCGGGATCGACCTGGCGGCGCGCCGGAGCGGCCATCACGTCCTCATCTCCGGCTTCCACAGCGACCGCGCCGAGATCGAGGCCGTGCTGCGCGCCCTGCGCGGACGGGTGGACGGGCTGATCGTCCTCTCGCCCGACGTCGACGCGCAAGGCCTGCGCCGCAACCTCCCCGAGACGCTCCCCGTGGTGCTCCTCAATACCCGGATCAATGGGCGGGCGGACGGCGCCGCGTTCGACGCCATCAACGTCGACAACCACGGCGGGGCGTACGCCATGGTGCGGCACCTGGCCGGATTGGGGCACCGGCGCATCGCCCTGATCTGCGGGCCGGCGGAGAACGCCGACGCCCGCGAGCGCCTGCGCGGCTATCGCGCCGCCCTCCGCACGGAGGGGATCACGCCGTCGCCGGAGCTGGAGATCCCCGGCGATTTCAGCGAGGAGTCGGGGTACCGGGCGGGCGAGCGCCTGCTGGCCCTGGAGCCGCGGCCGGAGGCGGTTTTCGCCGCCAACGATTCGATGGCGATCGGCTGCCTCTTCGCCCTGCGCGAGGCCGGGGTCGAGGTGCCTCGCGACGTCGCCCTCGCCGGCTTCGACGACATTCCGATCGCCCGCTATGTCACTCCGCAGCTCTCGTCCGTGCACGTGCCCATCGCCGAGCTGGGGACGCGCGCCATGGAGCGGCTGCTGCACGCGGTGGAGCACAGGAACGAGCACGAGCGGCGCCAGGAGACCGTCCCCACCATGCTGGTGGTGCGCGGCTCCTGCGGCGGCTCCACCAAGGATCTTTGACTTGAGGACTGGAGAGGATTGAAAAGGAGAGGTGTCATGACACGAATTTTGAGATCGCTTCTGCTGTTGCTGCTCGCCGGCGCGCTGGCGGTCCCCGCGCTCGCCCAGACGTCGACGGCGACGATCCGCGGCAAGGTGACGAACGACCAGAACGCGGCGCTTGGCGGGGCTCAGATCACCGCCGTGGGCACCACGTCGGGGTTCGTCCTCACCGTCAAGGCGGGGCCCGACGGGGCCTTCACGCTCGGGAACCTCACCCCGGGCGAGTACATCATCACGGTCGCGGCGCAAGGGTTCGAGGAGCGCTCGCAGACGGTGACCGTGCTCGTCGGCCAGAGCCTCAACGTCACCTTCGTGATGACGCCCACCGCCGTGATCAGCGAATCGATCACCGTCGTGGGCGAGCAGGCGGTCGACATCCGGACGTCCGAGGCGTCCACCAACGTGACGCCGCATCAGATCGAGAACCTGCCGCAGGACGACCGCAACTTCCTCAACTTCGCCGCCATGGCGCCGGGCGTCCATCTGTCGAACGATCCCCTGCGCAAGACGATCTCCAGCGACGCCCAGCCGGCCGAGCAGACCAACGTGTTCATCGACGGCGTGAGCTTCAAGAACGACGTGCTGCAAGGGGGGCTGGTCGGCCAGGATTCCAGCCGCGGCAACCCGTTCCCGCAGAATGCCGTGCAGGAATTCCGCGTCATCACCCAGAACTACAGCGCGCAATATGAAAAGGCGGCGAGCGCCGTCATCACGGCCGTCACCAAGTCGGGCGGCAACGACGTGCGCGGCCAGCTCTTCTGGTTCTATCAGCCGAAGGAGTGGGTGTCCGAGCTGCCCAAGGGGTTCCAGTTCTCGACGCTGACCTCGAACCAGGACTACCGGCGCAGCCAGCCCGGTGCTTCGATCGGCGGACCAATCATCAAGGACAAGCTCCATTATTTCCTTTCCTACGAGGGGGTCGACGAGCACGCGACCACGCCGGTGGTCGTCAACCCCAACCTTCCGCCCTCGTTCAGCCAGTACGCCGGCGTCTTCCCCAGCCCGTTCAAGTCGAACCTGGGGTTCGGCAAGCTGAGCTGGCAGCCGGCGCAGAACCAGATCGTGGACCTCAGCGGCAACTATCGCAAGGAGCACGAGATCCGCGACTTCGGCGGCATGACCTCCTTCCAGGCGGCGACCGATCTCAAGAACCAGGTGTGGGGCACGACCCTGCGCCACAGTTGGAACAGCAACGAGGCGCTCAACCAGGCGTCGCTCAGTTGGCAGGACTACACCTGGAACCAGGCGGCGCTCAATCCCGACCTCGTGGGCCTCAACTTCTTCGGGGTCATCCGCATCGGCGGCAAGGACACCTCCCAGAAGTTCGATCAGAAGCGGACCGAGCTGCGCGACGACTACAACTTTCCCACCTTCCGGGCGGGAGGCGACCACAGCCTGCAGGTGGGCGGCAACGCCGACTTCCTCCGCTATGACGTCACCAAGTTCCAGAACGGCAACCCGGTCTACAACTTCAAGAACGATCCGGCCAACGGCTTTACTTTCGATCAGCCGTTCGAGGCGCTGTTCGGCTTCGGCAATCCGAGCCTGTCGGCCAACAACCAGGAGTACGGCGTCTACGGCCAGGACACCTGGACGGTCAATTCACGGCTCACGATCAACCTCGGCCTGCGCTACGACTATGAGACCCACCAGCTCGATGACAGCTACGTGACGCCGGCGAACATCGTGGCGGGGCTCACCGGCAAGATCGATTCGAGCTACTTCTCGAACGGCAACAACCGCTCGCAGTACACGAACCAGCTCCAGCCGCGCCTCGGCTTCTCCTACGACATGAGGGGGGACGGCAAGTCGATCCTCTTCGGCGGCGCCGGCCGCTACTACGACCGCCTCTTCCTCAACGCCACGCTCGACGAGCGGTTCCGCCTGCAATACCCGGTCTATCGCATCGAGTTCTCGCCCGACGGCCGTCCGGGGACGATCCAGTGGAATCCCAGCTATCTGACCCCCGCAGGCCTCCACGCGCTGATCGCTTCGGGCCAGACCAGCCCCGAGATCTATCTGCTCAACAACAACACCAAGCCCCCCTACGCGAACCAGTGGAACCTCGGCGTCCGCCAGGCGTTCGGCAACTGGACCGGCTCGCTGAGCTACAACGGCGTCCGCGGCTATCACGGCTTCACCTGGCTGTCGGCGAGCGGCATCTGCTGCGCGGCGCTGGTGCCGGGCTTCGGCAACGTGATCATTTCGGACCCCGAGGGCAAGCGCTACTGGTACGACGGCATCTTCCTCACCCTCGACCGGCCGTTCGTCAACAACTGGAGCGTGCACGTGGCCTACACCCACGCCGACGCCAAGCAGACCGGCAACGACCTGTTCAGCCTCGACTATCCGAGCGCGGCCGCCTACGGCAAGCACGACGTACCGGGCTCGGAGAAGGACCGCATCGTGGCCAACGCCATCTTCGGGCTCCCCTGGGAGATGACCTTCAGCACCACCGTCACCCTGGGGAGCGGCGCGGCGTTCAACGTCCTCGACTTCTCGCAAGGCTTCGATCTGGCGGCGCGCCTGCAGACGCGGCCGTTCGACCGCACGATCTATCCGGAGAAGACCTGGGGCTTCGCCGACCGCTCGGTCGATTTCCACCTGGAGAAGGACTTCCGCATCATGGGCAACGTCTCGGTGGGCATCGTCGGCGAGATCTTCAATGCCTTCAACTGGCCGAGCTACGGCTGTCTGGACAACTTCATCGGACCCGGGGGAAACTCCAACTTCGGCAACCCGTCCTGCGTGATCAACCTGCCGCGCCGGGAGCAGGTCGGGCTGAAGATCAACTTCTGATCGATTGACCACCACGGCGAGGAGGACCGCTTGACACGAAGGATCATCCCGCTCCTCCTCGCCCTGGCGCCTCTCGCATGTACGGGCACGCCCGTGCCGCACGATCCGCCTGCCAATACAGACGCGGCGCTCCTCGACGACGTCGAGCGCCGCTCCTTCCAGTACTTCTGGGACCTCGCCGACCCGCACACGCTGCTGGTGCCCGACCGCGCGCCCACGCCGTCGTTCTCCAGCATCGCCGCGGTGGGCTTCGGTCTCACCGCCTACGGCATCGGCGCCGAGCGCGGCTACGTGCCGCGCGCCGAGGCCGCCGGGCGTGCTCTCGCCACGCTGCGCTCGCTCCTCGCCATGAAGCAGGGGCCCGAGCCGCGCGGCACTTCCGGATACAAAGGTTTCTTCTATCACTTCCTCGACATGCGGACCGCCGAGCGCTTCCAGACCGTCGAGCTGTCCACCGTGGACACCTCGCTGCTGATGGCCGGCGTGCTCTTCGCGCAGTCCTACTTCGATCGCGGCGACCCCACCGAAACGGCCATCCGCTCCACGGCCGAGCAGCTCTACGAGCGCGTGGACTGGCCGTGGGAGCAGGCGCGGCCGCCGGCGATCAGCATGGGCTGGACGCCCGAGGAAGGTTTCCATTCCTATGATTGGCGCGGTTACAACGAGGCGATGATCGTCATCGTCCTCGCCCTGGGCTCGCCCACCCATCCGGTCGGCGCGGACGCCTGGGAGCAGTACACGCAGACCTACCGTTGGGGCACCTTCCAAGGCCAGGAGCACCTGCTCTTCGCGCCCCTCTTCGGCCACCAGTACTCGCACGTCTGGATCGACTTCCGCGGCATCCGGGACCCCTTCATGCGCGCGCACGGGATTGATTACTTCGAAAATTCCCGCCGCGCCACGCTCGCCCAGCACGCCTACGCGATCGCCAATCCCAACGGCTATCGCGACTACGGCGAGCGCGTGTGGGGGCTCACCGCCTGCGACGGTCCGCTGGACGCGACGCTCACCATCGACGGCCGGCAGCGCACCTTCTACGGCTACGCGGCGCGCGGCGCGACCGAGGGGGAGATCCGCGACGACGGCACGATCGCGCCGACCGCCGCCATCTCGTCGATCGTCTTCACGCCCGAGCTGTCGCTGGCGGCCCTGCGCGAGATGAAGCGCCGCTACGGCGCCAATCTCTATTCGAGATACGGCTTCCTCGATGCCTTCAATCCCACGCTGCGCACGAACGAGAAGGGGATGGCCGGGCGCGTCGATCCCGCGCAGGGGTGGTTCGACGTCGACTACCTGGGAATCGATCAGGGACCGATCGTGGCGATGATCGAAAACCACCGCAGCGGCCTGGTCTGGAAGGTGATGCGGAAGAACCCCCACATCGTGCGCGGCCTGCGGCGGGCCGGCTTCACGGGCGGCTGGCTCGCGGAGGCGCCGGCGTCTTGAGCGGCCGGGCTCTGCTCATGGGACTCGCCCTGGCCTCCGCTCTCTCCTCCTGCGCGCCGAAGACGTCCGATCGGGATGGCGTCGTCACCCTCCGCTTCTGGGGGCTGGGCCGGGAGGGCGAGGTGGTGCGCGACCTGATGCCGGAATTCCAGCGCCGGAACCCCAACATCCACGTCGAGGTGCAACAGATTCCGTTCACGGCCGCCCACGAGAAGCTCCTCACGGCGTTCGTGGGCCGCGTCACGCCGGACCTCGCGCAGGTGGGCAACACCTGGATCCCCGAGCTCGCCACGTTGGGCGCCCTGCAGCCGCTGGACGAGCGGATCCGGCGCTCCGCCGTGGTGAATCCGGCCGATTATTTCTCCGGCATCTGGGACACCAACGTGGTCGAAGGCGCGGTCTACGGCATCCCCTGGTACGTGGACACCCGCCTCCTCTTCTACCGCACCGACCTGCTGGTGGCGGCGGGCTTCCCGCGGCCCCCCCGCACCTGGAACGAGTGGGTGGAGGCGATGCGGCGGGTCAAGGCGCGCGGCGGCCCCGGCCACTTCGCCGTCCTGCTCCCGGTGGACGAATACGAGCAGCCGGTGATCTTCGGCCGCCAGCTCGGCGCCGACCTGTTGCGCGACGGCGGCCGCTACGGCGACTTCCGGTCCCCCGCCTTCCGGCAGGCGGCGGGCTTCTACGTCGGCCTCTACCGGAACGGCCTCGCGCCCGTGCTGGCCAATGCCCAGATCGCCAACGTTTCGCAAGGATTCGCGAGAGGCGACTACGCCTTCTACATCACTGGCCCCTGGAACGTGGGCGAGTTTCGCCGCCGGATGCCGCCCGAGATGCAGGGCCGGTGGAGCACGGCCCCGCTGCCCGCGCCGGACGGCTCCCGCGACTGGCCGGGCGTCTCCCTGGCGGGCGGCGCGAGCCTGGCCGTCTTCCGCGGCGCCGCGCATCCGGAAGAGGCCTGGAAGGTGATCGAATACCTTTCCGAGCCCGCCGTGCAGGTCCGCTTCCACGAATTGAGCGGCGACCTGCCGCCGCGCGCCAGCGCGTGGACCGCCCCGTCCCTGGCCGGCGATCCGCAGGTGCGGGCCTTCCACGAGCAGCTCCAGCGCGTGGCGCCAGCTCCCAAGGTGGCGGAGTGGGAGCAGATCGCCGCCCAGATCTGGCAGTGCCTCGAGCCCGCCATCCGCGGCCACGAGAGCGTCGACGACGCCTTGACGGACCTCGACGCCCGGGTCGATCAGATCCTGGAGAAGCGCCGCGCCGTGCTGGCCAGGAGCCCGCGTGCCCGCTGACGGGATCACTGCCATGAAGCGGGCCGCCCGCGCCGAGGCCCGCGCGGCCTGGCTCTTTCTGGCGCCCGGCCTCGGCGTCATCTTCCTCTTCTTCCTGCTCCCCATCGCCGCCGCCTTCCTGCTCAGCCTGACCGATTTCGACCTCTACGCCGTGGCCGACTGGCGCAACCTGCGGCTGATCGGCTTCGACAACTACCTCCGCCTGCTGCGCGATCCGATCTTCTGGAAGGCGCTGGGAAATACGTTCTATTTCGTCCTGGTAGGCGGACCGCTCACCGTCGTGCTCTCGCTGGCCGCGGCGCTGATGATCCAATCCAAGCTCACCCGTTTCCGCGGGCTCTTCCGCACCGCCTTCTTCGCTCCGGCGGTGACCACGCTGGTGGCGGTGGCCACCGTCTGGCGCTACCTCTACCATCCGCGCTTCGGGCTGATCAATCACGCTCTGCAATGGATCGGCCTGCCGGCCGTCGACTGGCTGGGGAGCACCCGCTGGGCCATGCCGGCGATCATCATCCTGTCGATCTGGAAGAACTTCGGCGCCAACATGATCATCCTCGCCGCGGGGCTCCAGAACATCCCGGAATCGCTCTACGAGGCCGCCCGTCTCGACGGCGCCGGCTGGTGGGCCCAGCTCCGCCACGTGACCCTGCCCATGCTCGGCCCCACCTTCCTCTTCGTGGGCGTGATGACCTGCATCGGCTACTTCCAGCTCTTCGCCGAGCCGTTCGTCCTCACCCGCCAGGGGGAGCCGCTCAACAGCACTCTCTCCGTCGCGCTGCTGATGTACAAGGAAGGCTTCCGCTGGTGGAACATGGGCTACGCGGCCGCCGTGGCCTTCGTGCTCTTCGTGGTGATCCTGGCGGCCACCACGCTCCAGGTCCGCGCGTCGAGACGGGGTGAGGCGTGAAGAAGAGCCGCGTTGCCACCGTCCTCCTGCACGCCGCGCTGGTGCTCGGCGCCGCGGCCACGCTGTTCCCCCTGTTCTGGATGATCACCGCCTCGCTGATGCCCACCGGGGAGGCCAACAGCGATCCGCCGCCCCTCCTCCCCAGCCGCGTCACCTTCGAGCACTACGGCGAGCTGTTCACCCGCCTGAACCTGGGCCAGGCCTTCTTCAACAGCACGTTGCTGGCCACGGCGGTGACCCTCCTCTCCCTGTTCCTCAACTCGATGGCGGGCTACGCCTTCGCCAAGCTCCGCTTCCGCGGCCGTGGAAAGATTTTCGGCTTCCTGCTCGCGGCGCTGGTGCTCCCCACACAGGTGGCGGTGCTGCCGCTCTTCCTGCTGTTGCGCGAGATGCACCTCATCAGCTCCTACTGGGGCGTGATCCTGCCGGGCATGGCGAGCATCTTCGGCATCTTCCTGGTGCGGCAATTCGCGCTCTCGATCCCCGACGAGCTGCTGGACGCCGCGCGCATCGACGGCGCGAGCGAATTCCGCATTTATTCGGAGATCGTGCTCCCGCTCTGCCGGCCGATCCTGGTCACCCTCGCCATCTTCACCTTCCTGGGCACCTGGAACGATTTCCTCTGGCCCCTGGTCGTGCTGACCGATCAATCGCGATACACCCTGCCCGTGGCCCTGGCCAACCTCTTCGGCGAGCACGTCCAGGATACGGAATTGATGATGGCCGGCTCCGTGCTCACCGTCCTCCCCGTGCTGCTGCTGTTCCTCTTCCTCCAGAGGCATTACATCCAGGGGCTGCTGATGGGGGGCGTGAAGGAGTGAAGAGCGCTCTTCTCCTGTTCTTCCTCGCCCTGCCTCTCGCCGCCCAGACGCGCACGCTCGACGATTTCACTGTTCTCGCCGGCTGGACCGCGGCCCCGTCGGACGGCGTCCGCCTCGACCTCTCGGACGACCAGGGTTCTCTGCGGCTCGACTTCGATTTCCACGGCGGCGCGGGCTACGCCGTGGCCCACAAGGCCTTCGCGATCGACCTCCCACCTAACTGGCAGGTCTCCTTTCGCATCCGCGGCGACGCACCGGTGAACAACCTGGAATTCAAGCTGATCGATCCCAGCGGACAGAACGTCTGGTGGATCAACCGCCGCAATTTCCAGTTTCCCCACGACTGGAAAGAGGTGCGCACCAGGAAGCGCCAGATCGAATTCGCCTGGGGTCCGGCCGGCGGCGGCGAGATGAAGCAGGTGGCCGCCATCGAATTCGCCGTCACCGCCGGCACCGGCGGCAAAGGGACCGTCTGGATCGACGATCTGAAACTCGCCGAGCTCCCTCCGGAGCATCCCTACGATCGCACCCCCGCCGTCACCACCTCCGAAGACGCCGTCACCTGGGACTTTCTGGAATCCCGCGAGTACGGCGGCCTGGTGATCGATTGGAGTCACCCCGCCTCGTACACGGTCGAGATCTCGGACGACGGCAAGCAGTGGACCGCCGTCCGCGAGGTGAAGGGAGGCAACGGGGGGCGGGATTATCTATATCTGCCGGAGACGGAGTCGCGGTATTTGAGGATCAGGATAATTGGGGCGTCCAACCCTCCGAAGCCTCACCCCCTGACCCCCTCTCCACTTCGTGGAGAGGGGGAAAAACCTTCCGAAAGCGCTCCTCCTGCGAACGCGGGCCCCCCCTCTCCACGAAGTGGAGAGGGGCCGGGGGTGAGGCCTCGGAGGGCAGGACGCTCCGAAACCACCGCCGCCCTGGGCCTCCGCCACCTCGAGGTCAAGCCCCTCGACTGGGCCCCCACAATCAACGCCTTCTTCGAGCAGATCGCCAAGGACACCCCCCGCGGCTCCTATCCCCGTTCCTTCTCCGGCGAACAGGAATATTGGACGGTCGTGGGCGTGGACGCCGACTCCGAGGAGGGGCTGCTCGGCGAGGACGGCGCGCTGGAGGTGGGGCAGGGAGCCTTCTCGATCGAGCCCTTCCTGTTCGTCGACGGCAAGCTGATCGCATGGAGCGACGTCCGGGCCTCTCAATCTCTGGCGGAAGGATATCTGCCCATCCCCACCGTGACCTGGGCCTACGGCGATCTCTCCCTCGACATCACAGCCTTCGCCTCCGGCTCGCCTGGGCAATCCGTGCTGCGTGCCCGCTATCTCGTTCACAATCGAGGGAAAGCCCGGAAAATCAAGCTCTTCCTGGCCCTCCGGCCCTTCCAGGTGAATCCGCCCACGCAGTTCCTCAACCAGCCTGGAGGCACCTCCTCGATCCGAGAGGTCGCCTGGGATGGCCACACCGCGACCGTGAACGGTACGCGCAGCGTGATTCCGTCGAGCCCGCCCGCCGCGTTCGGTGCCACGACGTTCGACGGCGGTGAGATCGTGGAGCATCTGCGGGGTGGAGCTCTCCCTCGCGCGGCTTCGGTGAATGATTCTTTCGGTTATGCGTCAGGGGCTTTTGCGTGGGATCTGGGCCTGGCCGCGGGTGGGGAGGCGGGGGTGGATGTGTCGGTGCCGCTGCACCCTTCGCCGTCTTCGCCGCCGGATTTTGCCACCGGCCTCTCCACCGCGCGATCCGACTGGCACCGCCTCCTCGACCGCGTCGAAATCCACCTCCCACCCGCCGCCGACCCGCTCGTCAAAACCTTCCGGACCGTCCTAGCCCATATCCTGATCAATCGCGACGGCCCCGCCATCCAGCCGGGCTCCCGCTCCTACGCCCGAACCTGGATCCGCGACGGCTCCCTCACCTCGTCGGCCCTGCTGCGCTCCGGCCTCGCGGAGCCGGTGCGCGAATTGATCGAATGGTTCGCTCCCTATCAATTCCCCAGCGGCAAGGTCCCCTGCTGCGTGGACTCCCGCGGCGCCGATCCCGTGCCGGAGAACGACAGCCACGGCGAATTCCTCTTCCTGGTCGGCGAATACTGGCGCTACACCCACGACCGCGCAACGGTGGAGAAGGTCTGGCCGCACGTGGAGAAGGCGGTCGCCTACATCGACGAGCTGCGGGCCCAGCGCCGCACGGACGAATACCGCCAACCCGCCAAGCTCCGCTACTTCGGCCTTCTCCCGGAATCGATCAGTCACGAGGGATATTCCTCCCATCCCG
>QHVW01000831.1 GCA_003223675.1 Acidobacteriota bacterium | reverse complement strand
GGGCGCGTCTGGCGGGCACGCAGGGGGGCCGCTTCATGGTCTACCACCCCACGTGGGGGTACTTCGCCCGCGAGTACGGGCTGCAGCAGGTGGCGATCGAGGCCGAGGGGAAGGAGCCGAGCGCGCAACGGCTGATCCAGCTCATCGACCGGGCGCGGCGCGAGAGGATCAAGGTCGTCTTCGTCCAGGCCGGCTTCCCCCGCAAGAGCGCCCAGGTGATCGCCGAGGCCGTGGGCGGGCGCGTGCTGGTGGCCGATCCCCAGGACCCCGACTGGCTCGGCAACCTCCAGCGGGTCTCGCGCGATCTCCAGGAGGCCCTCCCCCATGGTTGATCCCAGGGAGGGGCCCCTGGTCGAGGTTCGCGGCGTCACCTTCGGCTACGGCCGGGAGGTGGTGCTCGATCACGTGAGCCTGGCCATCGAGCCCCGCGACTTCCTGGCGGTCATCGGCCCCAACGGCGGGGCTCGGCTACGTGCCGCAGTTCTCGACCTTCGACCGCGATTTCCCTTTGCGGATCTCCGACATGGTGCTGATGGGCCGCCTCGGCCGCCGCAGCGTCCTGCGCCCCTACTCGCGCGAGGACCGCGCCGCCGCCGAGGGGGCCCTCGAGCGCCTGGGCCTGACCGGCGTGGCCCGCTCCCACGCCTCCGAGGTCTCGGGCGGGCAGCTCCAGCGGGCGCTGATCGCCCGCGCCCTGGTCTCCGAGCCGGAGGTCCTCTTCCTGGACGAGCCCACGGCCTCGATCGACGCCGAGTCGCGCGAGACCCTGCGCGAGTTGCTGGAGGATCTCAACCGCGCGATCCCCATCGTGGTGGTCACCCACGACGTCACCTCCCTCGCCCCGATGGTGAAGCGGATCGCCTGCATCAACCGCAAGCTCTTCTACCACGGCGGCCCCGAGCTCTCCCTGGAGGTGATGGAGGAGGTCTACGGCTGCCCGGTCGAGCTGGTCACCCACGGCGTGCCCCATCGGGTGCTGCACGACCACCGCCACTGAGCCATGCCCGGCTTCCTCGACGCCCTCTCCTACGAATTCCTGCGCAACGCCCTGCTGGCGGGCGTGCTGGCGAGCGTGCTCTGCGGGGTCATCGGCACCTTCGTGGTGGTCAAGAAGCTGGCCTTCATCAGCGACGGCATCAGCCACGCGGCGTTCGGCGGCATGGGGCTCTGCTTCTTCCTGGGCATCGATCCGCTGCTGGGCGCCATCCCGGTGGCCCTGGCCTGCGCCTTCGCCCTGGGCGCGGTGGACCGCGAGACGATCCGCTCCTACGACGCGCTGATCGGCGTGCTCTGGGCCGTGGGCATGGCGGTGGGCGTGGTCTTCGTCTACAAGACGCCCGGCTACGCCCCCAACCTGATGACCTACCTCTTCGGCAACATCCTCCTGGTGACCCGGCGCGACCTGCTGGCGATCCTGGTCCTGGCGGTCTCGGTGCTCGCCACGCTCTTCCTCTTCTTCAAGGGGATCGTGGCCGTGGCCTTCGACGAGGTGTTCGCCCGGGTGCGCGGGCTCCAGGTGCGGCTGCTGATGGCGCTGCTGCTGGGGATGATCGCGCTGTCGGTCGTGATCCTCATCCAGGTGGTGGGGATCATCCTGGTGGTGGCGCTGCTGACCATCCCCTCGGTGATCAGCCTGATGCTCTGGAAGGACCTGCGGAGCGTGCTCCTGGGGTCGGTCGGGATCGGGGTGGGGATCACCCTGGGGGGGCTGGTCCTCTCCTTCAATTACGACCTTCCCTCGGGGCCGGCGATCATCCTGCTGGGGGCGGTTTTGCTGGTGGGCGTGTATGGGCTCAGGAAGCTACCGCGGAGGATTCCTCCTTCCTGATCAACACATGGGTATGTGCTTCGGGAAGACCCTGCAGGAGGGTAGCCGTTCGCCCGAGCCGGTACGCCTCCTCGATCGAGCAGTCGCTGCCCAGAGCCTGATAAAAGCCGATGGCAAAGGCGATTGCTGAGTCGTCAGGAATCGTGCTCTGCGCTCCGATCACATAGTCTACGTGCCGTGCGATCTCTCTCGCCTGGATCTCCGAATAGCATGCGTTGAGCAGAACGCAGCGGATGCCCCGGAGCTCCTTGAAGAGCTCGGAGAGCGCTGACGGTGTGACCCTGTGCATCTGCCCGGAATCGTTTTCCAAACAGATCGTGCCGTCCCTCGTGCCATGCCCGGCGAAATGAACGATCTCCGGTCGCCGGCTCAGCAGCTCCTCGATGAGGTCGATGGGCCTCGTCGCGAACATCGGGTGGAACGTGAACCGATTCCCGCCCTTCGCGTTCTGCAATCTGCTCTTGATCTCCCTGGCCTCCTTCCCGAGGCGAAGCCGCGCCAGGTCGGTAGGATCGCTTGCAACCAGCAGGATCGGCACAGGCCTCTCGTCAACCTTCCGGGACCGAAACCAGCGTCCTAGAGCACCGATGAGATCCGGTTTGCCATTGGATGAGCGAAGCTTCCAATAGATCGTCTCGGCGAGCCTCATCACCTCGTCGGGCGGCCGGTCACCGGCTTCGCTCAGGATGAGCTCCAGGAGCGTGCGATCGATCCAGGATTGGCGGAGTCTGGTTAGGATCGCGATCAGCGCCATGCTGATTCCAACCGCCAGCCAGGTGCGGGCGCTGCTTGCCGCCCCATCATAGATCATCAAGGTGGTTTGGAGGCCCAGGACGAGGCCAAGCAGTGCGATACAGAGCCGCTGGACCCGTCTCTGGAAATCCCCGGTCTGCTGAAGAGACTCCGAGAGAGCCGCAACCTCGGCGGCGCTGGCGCTGGGGGCGGAGGAGGGCTTGGCGCCCAACTTCACGAGCTCCAACCGCCCCTCGGAGGCGAGGAACAGGTGGAGGTCTTTCTCCAGGCGGCTCTTCATGTCATGCCTCCTGCGGCCTTTTCAAGTAGGCATCCGCGAGCTCCGTCGAGGCTCCCAGGTAGTCATGGGCCCCCCGGCGGAGGAGTCTGAAAAGGTCCCGATAGAAATAGAGCCAGAATTGCAGGGCGGCATCAATCGATAGAAAGTAGATGGAGGATTTCATGTGACTCACGCGCAAAGGGGGTATCAGCTTTTCGGGATGACAGACGCAGAGGTCGATGACACCGGAGAAGCTCTCCGGGATGGCCTGAACAATCGCGTCGACCCTCGCCAATCCATCGTGGAACTCGATGAAGTCGCCGCCCCAATGCGAGATGATGATCACCGCCTGTGTGGTGGGGTTATTGAACAGCGCTGAGTATCCTTCGAGAGTAAGGCGGTGAGCCACGGTGGCTCCGAGTCGGCGTATGTGGGCACCGAGGCGGTTGGCGGGCTCGATCACTTGCTCCTGATATTGTGACCGGCTGCCGAACATCCGGGCAAAGCAGCCGGACGGACCGAGTCGCCGGCTGAGCTCGAAACCTTCGCGAGTGGTGGGAATACCGAAGCCGAGGACACAGTCCTCCGGCCTCGTGACCTTCTTGCTGGTCCTGTCTTGCCTCATGACGGCTGTTCCTGAAGGCTGCGCGCCAGATCCACGAGATGGCGGTTGCCGACCTGGTCTTGGATTTCGATTTTGATGTCCCAGGCTTTGATCTCACGGCGCGCCTGGTCGACGAGCTGGATCAGGCTAAGGGGCAAGGAATCATAAAGCGAGAAGCTGGCGCCGATCGCCTCCAGCACAGAATCAACAGCGGCCGCGCTACTGCCCACGATCGTCAAAGTGAATGTGTACAGCTTGTCACCCACTCTGACCAGGAAGCTGATGAAGCCCTGGAAGAGCCCCTTGTGGGCTCCGTCCTCGACGTGCTCAGCTTTCTTAGTGCTGCTCTCCACGATTTCGATGCCGGGCGTGAAGAGTATCTTGAGGGTGGTTTCATCGATATCCATGAAGGATCGGAGGTCGGCCTCTGACTGCAACTTTTGGAGCTGAAGCTTGCAATCCGTGGTGAAGTTGGCGGCCTTCTGCTCTGAGAATCCTTGGAGATCGAGATGGATCGTCTGGGTGCCCTGCTTCTTGGCGTATTCTTGCAGCTCGTGGATGAGCTCGTCTGAACGTAAGCCCTGATATTCGAAGTCGGTCCCGACAACATGGTACCCGGTGCCGTGATCAACGACTGTGACGACGAGCGGGCTGCCGGGTTGGTTGAGCTGCTGGAGGAGGAGCTTTTTTCTCAAGGTTTCCTCGTTTTCCTCGTCCAGGGAAACGTTCCATGCGGGCGGTGCGTAGATCGGTCGTGCGTCGGCCATGCGACCCTCGAGGTACGGCAGGTCGTGTGATTGATCCGTATGGAATTGGTCGGCGGTCGGTTCGATCCCCATATCCACGCCGCCACAGCTCGGGATCCACATCTGGACGATTTCGGTGCCGTCGGGGGTGCTCTCCTCGTGGCGGAGCCGTTTCACCACGTGCCGGCCCGGGACTGCGTGCTTCAACGGAACCTGGGAGACGTGGTACGAGTTGAGCAGGTAGCCTAGGTCCAACCCCGCGTTCGCGGGTGCGTTCCGGAAGTGCAGGCCCTGGGTCAGGGCGAAGATCTGGAAGAGGCTCCACAATTCCCGGTATTGGGGGCGCTGCTCGGCGACCTTGTCGTAGAGAGCGGAAAACCGGCGTGCGAAGTCCTCCGCCGCGGCGTCAGTCCCTGAAACATCGCCTAACACCCCGTTGCGGTCGGCTCCGGTCGGACGGGTCCGGATGCGAACGGGACAGGCGCGGATCCAGGTGATGCCCGTCGCCTCCTCGTAAGCCTGATCGCCGGCCGTGAGCCAGAAGCGATCACTGGCTTTTATGGCGATCGGCCGATGCTGAAGGATGGCGGCCTTCGCGTCGGCGAGCTCTCGGTCCATCATGCTCGCGAAGCCGGGGAGCGCCAGATGGTCGGAGCCGTCGGCGAGGCGTTTCATGTCATAGTCCGCCCTCACCATCACCTGTCCGAAGTGGGTGTCGAAGGGCAGGCCGAGAACCGACACGGTTTGCGGCAACTCGCACGTTTGAACCCAGCTTCGGATCAAGGTCTCGGTCTGCTCCGGGCTCGCGTTGCCGAGCAACTGCCGCTCCAACCTCTGCAACTGCAGCACGTGAGCGGGCTGGGGTCGAATATCGCAACCCGGGGATGTATATTGGTAGGTATTCCCCTTGAGCGGAGCGTACTTGAGCCAGCTATTCCTGAGCGCGACGACGAAATCATCGATATGAATTCTCGGCAACTCGGGGCTGGCCAGCCCATAGACAAGGACGTCGTTGTTCTCCTTGTCGAGAGAGAAGCCGAGAATCCGCGTCAACCTTCCGAAGTAGACCACGTCCTCAGGGCAGTTCCCGCGCGGCCTGCAAGCCGCGAGCCTCTCTTGCAGGACGCGCAGCGACACCGCCCGCAGGGGGAGCTCCCGATTGCCAGGCTCCTCTTTGCTCTGGTGACCTTTCACGGGGCGGGTTGCGGCCTTCGGGGCGGGCAAGCTCTCCCTTTCTGCCGGAGGCGAGCAGCCCCCGTTGCAGATCAGGAGCAGGAATGGAATGAGCCAGGCCGTACTCTTCACGGCAATCCTCCGCGTTCTCTCGAATCCTTGAGGGGTCCGAGCCGTCTCGGCGGGGCAGGTCTGATTCTCTAGACCCGGCGCGGAAGGAATTTGTTGAGCTCGGCAGGTACGAATCCCCTCTCCTGAAGCACCCTTGCTTTATGGGTGCCCTCTGGCTCCCTGTCTCGGAAAGGAGATCTCATGACCCGATTCAAGCTTCTGCTCGTCGCCGCGGCCCTCCTGGTGACCTCCGTTGTGACCGTCCGGCCCGCGGAGTCGGACTGCATCCTGCAGGGCCTCTGCCGCTCCTGCATCGGCCCGGCGCCCGGGTATGCGCAGCCCTGCAAGTACAACCCCTGTACGGGGGAGTACATCTGCGGCTCCTGCGTCAATCCCTGCTTCCTGCCCCCGGCCTGAGCCCACGGCACGCCCCTTGCTGAAATTCCCGGGTAGCCCGGCCTCGCCCATCGCGGGCGCGGCCCCGGGCCCCGCTTTCTTTCGCCAGGAGGTACCCATGGCCGTTTTGACCCCCCAAAAAGCGACTAGAGACGACGTTCAGGCCGCGCGCCTGAGCACGATCCGCCGCGAAGACATCGAAGACCTCCTCCAGTTGCCCGGCCGTCCCCGGATCTCGATCTACATGCCCACTTTCCGGGCCGGCGTGGAGACGCAGCAGAACCCCATCCGGCTCAAGAACCTCCTGCGCTCGGTCCAGGAGAAGCTGGAGGAGTCCGGCATGGAGAGCACCGACGCCGCCGAGCTGATGACCCCGGTGCGGGAGCTGGTGGACGACCAGGCCTTCTGGCAGACGGCTAGCGATAGCCTGGCGATCTTCCGGTCCCCCGAGGTCTTCCGGACCTACCGGCTGCCGGCCGCGCTCGACGAATTCGTGCTGGTGAACGAGCGCTTCCACCTCAAGCCGCTGTTCACGCTGCTAGCCGAGGACCAGCCGTTCTACGTGCTCGCCATCAGCCTCAAGAACATCCGACTGATCGAGGCGACCCGGCATCACGCCGAGGAGCTGGAGATTCCCGGCGTCCCCCACAGCCTCACCGAGGCCCTGGGCGACCTCACCCGGCGGTACTCGCAGTTCCAGGTGGGCACGAGCTCCAAGACAGTGGCGCGGTCGCCCATCTTCCACGGCCACGGCACCGGCGAGGACAACCTGAAGGCCGAGATCGTGCAGTTCTTCAACCTGGCGGACAAGGCTCTCCTCAGGTACATGGACCGCGACGTCCCCGTGGTGCTCGCCGGGGTGGAGTACCTACTCCCGCGCTACAAGGAGACCACCGAGCATCCCAAGGTCCTGGACGAGGGGCTCACCGGCAACGCCGAGGGGCTCTCGCCGGAGGAGCTGCGCGACATGGCCTGGGAGATCGTCGAGCCCGTGCTGACCGCCGACCGGCGCCGCGCCGCCGAGCGCTATGGCGACCTGCAGGGCACCGGCCGCGCCTCCAGCCGCTACGAGGAGATCCTGCCGGCGGCCCACGACGGGCGGATCGACACCCTGTTCGTGGCCCGCGGCGTCCGCCTCTGGGGGAGCTACGACCCGAAG
>QHVW01001007.1 GCA_003223675.1 Acidobacteriota bacterium | reverse complement strand
GGCGCGTGCCAGCCTGAAGAAACACGCCGAGGAGAACTTCGACCGGCTCGGCCAGATCGTGGACATCGAGGAGAAGCTCCAGCGCCGGAGACGATAGCCTGCTGATAGGCTACCCGCCATGAGCGCGGAATCGCGAGGCGTGGCCGTGGTGAGCGGCGGCGGCTCCGGCCTGGGACGGGAGATCGCCCTGGAGCTGGCCCGCCGGGGGTACGACCTGGCGCTGCTGGGGCGCCGGCAGGAGCCGCTCGAGGAGACGCTCGCGCTCGCGGGACAGCGGGACCGCGGCCTCATCCTCCCCTGCGACGTGCGCGACGCCGTGGCCCTGGAGCGCTGCGCCGAGGAGATCCGGGCGCGCTGGGAGGCCGCCGACCTGGTGGTCCCGGCCGCGGGGGTCACCTGCATCGCGCCGGTGGAGGAGACCTCGCCGGACGACTTCGCCGCCATCGTCGACACCAACCTGACCGGCGTCTTCCTGCTCATCCGCGCCCTGCTGCCGGCGATGAAGAAGCGCGGCCGGGGTTGGATCATCCCCCTCCTCTCCGTGGCCGCCAAGCGGGGATTCGCCGGCTGGTCGGCCTACTGCGCGAGCAAATGGGGGCTGGCCGGCCTGGTGGCGGCGCTGCGGGAGGAGCTGCGGGGGAGCGGCGTGCGCATCAGCGCGCTCTATCCCGGCGCCACCGACACGCCGATCTGGGACCGCCTCCCCGGCGAATGGAACCGCGCCGCCATGGTGAGCCCCCGCGAGGTGGCGCGGGCCCTGGGCTACATCCTCGACGCCGACCCCTCGACGCTGGTCGAGGAGGTCCACCTGGGGCCGGCCGGGGGAGCCCTGTGAGCTGGCTGCTGCCGCTCACCCTCCTCCTCCCTCTCCTCGCGGTCGTGCCGGGCGGGGCCTGGGCCCTGCCCCTGCTGGCGCCGCTGACCCTCTGGCTGGCCTTCCGCGAGCGGGTCCGCGCGCAGGACTATCTCGGCGCCTGGACGCTCGGCATGGCCTGGGCCGTTCTGTTGAGCGCCGGAGTGATCCTGACCGTGCTCTGGTGGCCGGAGGCGGCCCGCGGCGGCATCCTCCACGGCGAGGCCTATCGCCAGGAGATGCTCGGCTGGATCCGCACCGGCGTGGCGCCCGAGAACAGCCCGCGGCTCTTCATCCCCCAGCACCTGCTGCACCTGGGCGTCTTCCTGTTGCTGACCTGGGCGAGCGGCGGCTATCTCGGCCTGGTCCTGGGGGCCTTCCTGGTGGCCTACATGAGCTACTTCGTGGGGAGCTACGCGGCGGCGAGCGGGCATCCTTTTCTGGGCTCGGTGCTCGCCTGGGTCCCCTGGTCGGTGGTACGGGTCTGCGCCTTCGTGCTCCTCGGCGCCCTGTTCTCCCGGCCGCTGCTGGCGCGCCGCCTCTGGCCCTTCGAGCGCTGGGAGGTGCGGCTGATGGCCCTCGCCTTCGCGGGCCTCCTGGTGGACATCCTGGTCAAGGCGTTCTTCGCGCCCAGCTACGGGCTGTTTTTGCGGCAGCTCGGGGGGATGTAGGTGCTCCAGACCCGGCCAGGTCTGCTCGAAACCTCCCGAGGTTTGCTCCAGACCTCTGCAGGTCTGGAGCAGACCTGCAGAGGTCTGTTCAAGACCTTGCCAGGTCTGTCGAAACCTCGGCGGGTCTGCTCCAGACCCGGCCAGGTTTGCTCGAAACCTCCCGAGGTTTACTCCAGACCTCTGCAGGTCTGGAGCAGACCTGCAGAGGTTTGTTCAAGACCTTGCCAGGTCTGTCGAAACCTCGGCGGGTCTGCTCCAGACCCGGCCAGGTCTCTTCGAGATTTGGCGAGGCCCGCCTCCCCGCTCGGTCACAGCGTCACGCTGTCGCTCGCCGCGCTCGGCGCGGTGGGCCCCGGTTGACGGATGTAGTCGAGGAGATAAGAATTTGAGGAGTATGATTCTTACCAGCGCTCGGAGGACGTATGAGAATCACCAGCAAGGGGCAAGTCACCATCCCGATCGAGATCCGAGAGCGTTTGGGGTTGTTGCCCCATACCGAGGTGCGCTTCGAGGTGGAGGGGAACGCCGTCCGAATCGTGCGGGAGGAGAGACCCGGTGGGCGGGGGGCGAGGCTTCTGGAGCGGCTGCGGGGGCGGGCGACCTCGGGGCTGAGCACCGAGGAGATCATGGCTTTGACCCGCGGGGACAGTTGAGCCACGTTCTCGTCGACAGCAACGTGATCTTGGACGTGGTGACCGACGACCCACTCTGGGGCGGCTGGTCAGGCACCATGCTCTCCCGTTGCGCCGACGGCGGCATGCTGGTGATCAATCCGATCATCTATGCGGAAGTTTCGGTCGGTTTCAAGCGCATCGAGGAGCTCGACGAGGTGCTTCCCGCGGACTCCTTCCGCCGCGATCCCCTTCCCTGGGAGGCCGGTTTCCTGGCCGGCAAATGTTTTCTCGAATATCGGCGCCGGGGAGGAGCACGCCGCTCGCCGCTTCCCGATTTCTACATCGGCGCCCATGCGGCCGTCGCTGGGATGGCTCTGTTGACTCGGGACCCTCGCCGGTACCGGACCTACTTTCCCCATTTGAATCTTCTGGCTCCGCCGGAGTGAGTTATTAGGTCAAGCTATTTGACAAGCTACACTTGCAAGAAACCCTCCTAATAATGGTTTCTGTGCAAGTTGTGCATTCGTTAGGTCCGGGCTGGTTCCATCAATGAGCATAGCGTGATCCCCCGATCGGAATCGCAGAGCCCCCTGCAGATTCATAAGGCCGATGAATATAGGGCGAAACCCATGGCCTCGGATGCTATTCGCCCCGAAGCGAGAGTTTCCGTCTTTGAGCGCCAATTCTAAAGCAGTACCGTGGTCAGATAGCAGAGAGTAAGTCGGACATCTCTTCAGGCTAGACAGAACACCAACGCCGCGATCAGCGGCCACAAACTCGAAAATCCCACGCGCTGCTCGAAATGCTAGAACTCCTGTTTCCGTTGCCTCGGAATGTTCGTGAATATTGTTTTCTAGCTCTTCCATCGCCGCCACGAGTTGCCCTGGTGTAGAGCCAAGAAGCCCCGCCACATTACGGGCCGCTCTTTGTGCATTCATAAGAAAAGAGGAAAAAATATTGTCACCACTAGGACTTTTGCGATGCGCGCGAATAATCCCCATCCTGCGATTTTCTGGAGATAGCCAGTGCTCGCGATTGTCGAGAATCGCTTGTATCAAGGGGGCCGCACCGCTAGATGCCAGGGAGGTGCTTATAATCCAAGACGGTAGGTGCCCACCCTCGATAAGGAATATCAATTCCAAGAGCGGCCCCAGCCGATTCGGGGCATAAAGATGCGGTAAATGCGCCGGACTGAGTAGCCCTCGCGCATACGCAAAGCCAAAGTCATCGACTGCAGAGAACGTCAGAGCCTTGGTCGGCGTCATTCAGCCGCCTCTCGCGGCGGTACAGACTTTCCCGTCGGATTGCCGTACGACGCTGCGACAATTTCCCAATTCTCCGCAAGCAGACTATCGAGCATCTCTGTCGCATCCGTAGGACAGGGGACCCAATCCACGACTCCTAGAGCCGTTAATTGGGCGCGCTTCCGCTTAATGGTTTTTACGAATGCCGCTGTGTCTAAAAAGGTGACCTGGGAATATGCTTGAAAAAGGGATGGGAGAACCTTCGCCCCTCCGCGCA
>QHVW01000830.1 GCA_003223675.1 Acidobacteriota bacterium | reverse complement strand
CGCGAGCCCCGCCCCCTGCCCACGATGACGCTCAACCCCGAGGTCCAGTCGATCTTCGATTTCCACTTCGAGGACTTCACCCTCAGCGGCTACGATCCCCATCCGGCGATCAAGGCGCCGATCGCCGTCTGATGCCGCGGATCTCGCTCATCGCGGCGATGGCCCGCAACCGGTCGATCGGCATCGACAACGGGCTCCCCTGGCACCTCCCCGCCGACCTCAGGCGCTTCAAGGCGCTGACCATGGGCCATGCGATGGTGATCGGGCGGCGGACCTACGACTCGGTCGGCCACCCCCTCCCCGGACGGACGACGATCGTGGTCACCCGCCAGCCGGGCTGGTCGGAGCCGGGGGTGATCGTGGCCCACACGCTGGACGCGGCGCTGGACGAGGCCGTGAAGCTGGATCCGGAGGAGGTCTTCGTCGGCGGCGGCCAGGAGATCTTCCGTCTGGCCCTTGACCGCGCCGACCGGATCTACCTGACCGTCCTCGACCGGGACTTCCCGGGCGACACCTTCTTTCCGGAATTCGACGCCTCGGCCTGGCGGATCGTCGAGCGGGAGGACCACCCGGCGACGGAGGCGCGGCCGTACGCCTTCAGCTTTTTGACTTACGAGAAAAGATAAAAAAAGACCGCCGGTTTGCGGTCCGCGGAGGGCGGCCGGGCCGGCGGTGTAAAAGAGGGCGAGAGAGTGAAACCCTCGCACCCTCGGGGGAGCGTTGGTATGGATTCTCTGGTGGGGTGGCGCGCGCCGGCCATTGACCGGTGCACGTTCCAGAAGTGCGGAAGACTTGGAAAAGCGGGACAGCTCAGGCCGTCACCGGCTTCTCCGCCCGCTCGCGGAACCACGCCGCGGTCCGCGCCAGCCCCTCACTGAGCGGGATCGGCGGCGGCAGCCCGAGCTCGCGGCGGCCCAGGCTGGCGTCGACCACCGAGCGCTGCTGCTCCCCCGGCTTGGCCGGGCCGTGCCTGGCCTGGAGGTCCGATCCCAGGGAGCGGGCGATCTCCTTGTAGAGGTCGACCACGGAGGTCTCGACGCCGGTGCCCACGTTGTAGATGTGATACCCCGGCCGGCCCGCCGCGGCGACGTTCGCCCGCACCACGTCCGAGACGTGGACGTAGTCGCGGGTCTGCAACCCCTCGCCGTTGATCGTGGGCGCCTCCCCCGCCAGCAGGCGGTTGAGGAAGATGGCGACCACCCCGGCCTCGCCGTGCGGGTTCTGCCGCTCGCCGTAGACGTTGGCGTAGCGCAGGCAGGTG
This sequence comes from Acidobacteriota bacterium, assembly GCA_003223675.1. Taxonomy (GTDB): domain Bacteria; phylum Acidobacteriota; class Thermoanaerobaculia; order Multivoradales; family UBA5704; genus DATARR01. Next base: position 4,524 of record QHVW01000830.1, on the reverse strand, counting down.
GCGTCGAGCCCGTAGGTGACGGAGTAGTAGAAGAGATAGAGCTCGAAGGAGCGCTTGGAGATGCCGTACGGCGAGACCGGCCGCGCCGGATGGTTCTCGTCGGCCGGGAAGTAGTCCTGCTCGCCGTAGATCGCCCCGCCGGTCGAGGCGAAGAGAAGCTGGCGCACCCCTCCGCGGCGGGCCGCCTCGGCCAGGTTGAGGCTCCCCAGGACGTTGACGTCGGCGTCGAAGACCGGGTCCTCGACCGAGCGGCGGACGTCCATCTGGGCGGCGTGGTGGATGAGGATCTCGATGCCGGACTCGCGCACCAGATCCGCGGCTTCCTTGGAGCGGATGTCGAGGACGTGGAGCTCGGCTCCCGGCGGCACGTTCTCGCGCCGCCCTCCCGACAGGTTGTCGATGATCAGCACCCGGCGCCCCTGGGCCAGGAAAGCTTCGGCGACGTGGGAGCCGATGAACCCGGCCCCCCCGGTGACACAGACAGTTCCCTTGGATCGGTCGTTACTCATGGCGCCCGGAGCTTATAGCAAGAGCCGGGCCAGGGATTCAGATCGTGCAGCCCGGGCACCTCGTGCACTTCGTGGCCTCGTTCCCGCTATGGCCCCCGGCCACCTCCTTGAGGTCGCTGTCGGCCAGCATCCGCAGGGTTTCTTTGGAAAGGGTGAGCTTCTTGGGCTGTTTGGGCTTGTTCATCGTCTCTCCTTTGCGGTGGTCCGCTGTTCATCCCTACATGAGGAGAGTGTGGAGCCGGCGAGGGAACGAGACAGGAGGGATCCATTCAGTGATACTTTTATTACATCTATGGAGCATTCAAGGGAGAGAGCACGGGACCGCCGGACCGCCCTGATTCTTGCTCTCCTGGCGTTCCTGGTCTACAACGCGAACTTTCACCTCATCGCAGCCGGGGACAGCTACCCCGCCCGCTTCCTCCCCTTCGCCATCTGGAACCACGGCACCCTCTACCTCGATCCGATCCGCGAGGTCACGGCGCAACGCAATCCGACTCCTTACTGGATTCAGCCGACTCCGGACGGCCATTGGGCCTCGCTCTATCCGGTGGTCACCCCGCTGCTCGTTGCCCCCCTCTACCTCCCCGCCGCGCTCTGGGTGCGGTGGACGGGCGAGACGTACGAGCGGATGACCTGGGCCGGGGACCTCCTGGAGAAGCTCGCGGCCTCCGGCCTGACGGCGCTGGCGGTCGGGTGGATGTACCTGCTGCTCCGCCGCCGCCTGTCGCGGCGGGACGCCACCCTGCTGACCCTTGCCTTCGCCTTCGGCACCTGCACCTGGTCGACCAGCAGCCAGGCGCTCTGGCAGCACGGCACGGCGGAGCTGCTGGCCGTGGGCACGCTCTGGTTCCTCGACCGCGAGGAGCTCTCCACCGGGAGCCTCCTGGCCGCCGGAGCCCTGGCCGGGCTGATGGCGGCCAACCGCCCGCCGGACCTCCTCTTCACCGTCGCCCTGGGGGTCTGCGTCCTGATCCGGACGCGCTGGCGGGCCGTCTGGTATGCCGCGGCCGCGGCGGTACCCGGGCTCCTCGCCGCCGTCTACAACCTGGTGATGTTCGGCAGATTGGGCGGCGGCTATGACGCGATCGGCCTGACCGGTGGGGACTTTTTCGCCCACCCGGTCTTCCGCGGGATCGCCGGCCTGCTGGTGAGCCCGGGCCGGGGGCTGCTCGTCTACTCCCCCTTCTTCCTCTTCCTGGCGCTCTTCGTCCACCGCGTCTGGGCGGACCGGAGCCGGCGGACCCTCACGCTCTGCGTGGCGGCCGGCGTGCTCCTCCAGCTCCTGCTCTACGCTGCCTCGGACTGGCGAGGGGGCTATTGCTACGGCTACCGCTTCCTCACCGACATGGTGCCGTTCCTGATCTGGCTGCTCGCGCCGGTGCCCGCCACCCTCGGCCGTCCGGCGCGAGCGGCCTTCCTGGCCTGCTGCCTGTTTGCCGTTTACGCGCAGGCGATCGGCGCCTTCAAGTACTCGGGGATCAGCAATCTGGTGATCAGCGACCCCGCGGACACCGGGATGCGAAACGTCTGGAAGATCGAGAATTCGCCGATCCTGGTCGAGGCCCGGCAGCGGCGCGTGCCGTTCTCGCTGCTGCGCGAGGCGCTGAATCCGCCGTGAGGATCAATTCCGCAAACCGGCGTGGCGGGCGTTGATCTCCAGGCCCACGGCGCGGCCGGGGAGGACCGGCGCGCCGGCCTGCCGGAGCTCGCCGTCGTAGTAGCGGGGGTAGGTCCATACCGAGGCGGCGTTGCCCGGCGTCGCGTCCGCGGACTCGAAGCGCATCGTGAGCCGGCGTCCGCGGCAGCCGTGGAGCGGCCCCGCGAGCGGGACCTCGATCCAGGAGCTGTCCGCCAGGCCCGCGAGCGGGACGGTCCGGCCGCCCAGCCGCCGTCCATCCTCCCAGAGGGAGACCCCCACGGTGGACCGGTTCTGCCGGCCGTAGGTGGAGAGCACGCCGTCGACGTCCCACAGCGTGTCGACGTCGCAGACGAACGTCTGCTCGATCGGGCGGCCCGGCAGGATCTCGCCCGCCACCTGCCCTTCCCGCCAGCGGACGAGGAGCAGCAGGCTCGGGGGCTCGTCGAAGGGGCCGAGCCGCTCGGCTTGCAGATAGGGGACCATCCGCCGCAGCTCGGGCACGAAGTACAGGCCGGTCAGGGCCTCGTCCGGCTGGAGCTCGGAGGTCTGGAGGAGGAACTGCTCCCGCAGCCGCAGGGCGCGCCAACCCTTCGCCTCGCGCAAGCCGAAGAGATCGGCCGCCAGCAGCCCCGGCACCAGCAGGGCGGTGGCGCCGGCGAGCCAGAGGCGCCCGGCCGGGGCTCCCCGCCGGCTCCAGAGGCCGAGGATGAGGTACACCCCGATCAGGGCGAGGGAGGAATAAGCGATGTACCGTGATTCGAGCGGCGGCACGCCGGAGCTCGCGCGCCCGTAGGCGATCATGGCGCACGACAGCAGGGAGAACAGGATCAGGGCGCCGGGGAGGGCTTCCTCCCGCATCGCCGGCCGGCCCTGGCGGCGCCACCGCCAGGCGACGGCCACCACGGCCACGATCACGGCCAAGCCGGCGGCCCGGCTCCAGTCCATGCTGCCGGCGCCGAGCGGCGCTCCCAGCGTGGCGACCGCGAAGCTGGCCAAGCGGTAGAGCCCGGCGAGGTCGTGCGCCGGCGGCGGCATCCCTCCAGGCTTCTGGAAGTGGTAGAAGTACAGCGACGTCATCACCACGGAGGCCACCGTCCAGGCCGCCACCAGGCTCCGGCGCGCGCCCTGGACGAGCAGCAGGAGCAGCCCTACCGGCCAGACGAGCAGGCCGTTGGCGATCGAGTACGAGGCCGTGGCGCCGCCGAGCACGGCGGCGGCGAGCCCGCCGGCGCTCCCCCGGGCGAGGAAGACGAGCGCCCAGACCACCCCCAGCAGGGTGAAGTAGTGGCACATCATCATGCCGTAGAGCATGTTCTGGAACTGCGACAGGCTGCAGACCAGCCAGGCGGCGGGCGCGAAGAGCAGCAGGCTCTCCCCGCCCGCCCGGCGGTAGAGCCGCCAGAGCCCGAGCACCACGAGCCCGGCGAGGACCACGCTCAGGTACATCTCGGCCCTGGTGTCCCAGCGGGTCAGCAGCGCCAGCGGCGCCATCGCCAGCTTCATGGGAATCACCCGGTGCTCGTTGTGCTGCCGCCAGAGCCAGGGGAGCCAATCCTCTCCCGCGCGGACCTGCCGGATGAAATCCACGTAATAGAATTCGTCCCACACCAGCGTGTTGACGCCGAAGAGGCGGACGGCGAGCGCCTGCAGCCCCAGCGGCGCGAGCACGAGCGCCAGGGCGAGGCGGGAGCGGGCCGGAGGGAGAGCGGGCGGTTTCACGGGTTGGCGCGACGAGGATGCTATCCTTGGCCCCTGATCATGTCACAAGACTTCTCTCGCGACGTGTGCGTCATCGGCGGCGGCGGCCACGTGGGCCTGCCGTTCGCGCTGATCTGCGCCGACTCCGGGCTGCGCACGGTCATTTATGACGTCGACCGCTGCAAGGTCGAGCAGATCCGCTCCGGCGTCATGCCCTTCTTCGAGGAGGGGGCGGAGGAGATGCTCCAGCGCGCCCTCGCCTCCGGCCGGCTGGAGGTCGAGGACCGGCCGGACCCGATCGGCTCCTGCCGCTTCCTGGTGATGATCATCGGCACGCCCGTCGACGAGCACCTGAATCCGAGCTTCGCCGCCATCGACCGCGCCCTCCAGGGGGCCCGCGAGCACCTGCGCGACGGGCAGATCCTGATCCTGCGCAGCACGGTCTTCCCCGGCACCAGCCAGCGCATCCAGCGTGCCTTGAGCGAGGCCGGGCTCCGCATCCAGGTCGCCTGCTGCCCCGAGCGGGTGGCCCAGGGGTACAGCCTGCGCGAGTTTCGCGAGCTGCCGCAGCTCCTCTCGGCCTTCGACGCCGAGACCCTCGCCGCCGTCCGCGAGCTGTTCGGCCGCTTCGCCCAAGACTTCGTGGAGATGAGCCCCATGGAGGCCGAGCTCTGCAAG
>QHVW01000968.1 GCA_003223675.1 Acidobacteriota bacterium | reverse complement strand
GGCGCGGAACTTGAGCTCCAGGACCGGATTGCCGGCGAGGATCTTGATCAGGTCGGGCTTCTCCATGCGCAGCAGGACGGTGGGAGCGGCGGTGCGGGCCGAGGCGTAGCGGCGGGCCTTGTCGTTGAGCAGCCCCATCTCGCCGAAGAAGCCCCCCTCCTCCAGCCGCGCCAGCACCTGCTGCGGCTTGCCCGGCACGTCGCGGAAGACGGTGACCATCCCCTCGCGCACGAGGTAGAAGGCGTCGACCCCGTCCCCCTCGCGGAAGATCAGCTTGTAGGCGGGATGGCGCTCCTCCTTCAGCATGCCCGCCAGACGGTCGAGCTGCGCGTCGTCGAGGTCTACGAAAAGCGAAACCTTGCGGAGAAAGTCTTTCATATTTTGGATTTTGGATTTTGGATTTTGGATTGGATCCCAGGATGCTCCCTGAATCCAATCTCAAGAATCCAAGCTCCAAGATTCTCCTCGAGCCTTGAATCCAAAATCGAAAATCGAAAATCCAAAATCATTTTCCCCTTCACCCTCCCAGCTCCTTCACCAATCCCTCCAGCTTGGCCTTCTCGCCGGGATCGCTCTCCAGGAGGAGGGCGCGGCGGAAGCAGCGGAGGGCCTCATTGCGGTCTTCCAGCTCATAGAGATAGATGGCGCCCTCCGTCTTCCAGAGATCGCCCCGGTTGGGCGCGATGCGCAGGAGCTGCTCGTAGAGCAGGGAGGCGTCGCGGTACCGCTTGAGGTCGTAGGCCGTGCGGGCCGCGTTCTCCAGCGGCACGGGATTGGCCGGCGCACGCCGCGCCGCCTCGCGGAAGTCGGCCAGGGCGCTGTCGAGGTTGCCGGACTCGGCGCGGGCCACCCCCCGTTCGAGGTAGATCTCGGGCTCGTGGGCGCCGACCCGGAGAGCGGTGTCGAGCACGCCTTCAGCCCCCTTGCGGTCGCCGCGCTGGCGCAGCATCCGCGCCAGGGCGCTCGCCGCCGCGGCCTGCGCCGGATCGAGGGCCAGGGCGCGGCGGAATTCCTTCTCGGCCTCCGCCTTGCGCCCGAGGTCGAGCAGGCAGCCGGCGGCGTCCGCGATCGGCACCGCGTTGAGGTCGTTCTCCTTCTCGGCGCGCTGGAAGAGGTTGAGGGCCGACTCGGTGCGGCCGGCCTGCCGCAGGCAGAAGCCGGCGAGGCTCAAGGCCGGGAAGTTGTGGGGGTCCTCCTTGACGATCGCCTGGAGCCGCGGCAGGGCCTGGTCGCAGTGCCCCTCCTGCACCGTCTGGGTGGCGGCGTGGAGGTCGCGGGCGATGCCGGTCATGGCGCGCGGATCGGGCAGGCTGCCGGTGACCGGGCCCTCCGCCACGCCGCCGAGGTAGCCGAGGCTGGCGAGCTGGCGGCGCTGCTCCGCCGAGAGGACGTTGTCGGGCTTCACCGGAGCTTCGAGCTTCTCCCCCAGGGCGTGCAGGAGCGCCACCAGCCTCCCCTCCCACCCCTGCGCCGCCTTCCCCTGCGTGGGGGCGAGGTCGCGGCTCTCGCCGGGGTCGGCCTTCAGATCGTAGAGGCTGCTCTTCGGCGCCTTCATATAGAGGAAGCGATCGTCCCCCAGCGAGCGCAGGGGGTACCACTTGTAGGCGAAGAAGGGCAGGAAGCTCTCGGTGTAGGTCTCGCGGGAGCAGCTCGCGCCGGGTGGCAGCGGCAGCAGGCTCTGGCCGTCGAGGCCTCCAGCCTTCTGCCCCGCCAGGGCGAGGAGGGTGGGCGTCACGTCGACGGTGCGCACGAGGCAGTCGCTGGTCTTGCCGGCGGGGACGTCCGGGCCGGCGAGGATCAGCGGCACCCGCCGGGCGGCGCGGTAGAGCAGCAGGCCGTGGGTGGCCTCGCCGTGCTCGCCCAGCATCTCGCCGTGGTCCCCCACCGCCAGCACGTCGGTCTCCTTGGGCAGCTTCTTGAGCAGCTCGCCGAGCTGCTCGTCCATGAAGGCGATCTCGCCGTCGTAGAGGCGGTGGGGCCCCTTGGCGGCGTCGGCGAAGCGGGTGGGCGGCCGGTACTCCTCGTGCGGGTCGTAGTAGTGCACCCAGAGGAAGAAGGGCGGCTTCAATCCACCCATTGCCTTCAGCGCGGCGGCCGTGGTAACGTCCGCCGTCCGTTCAGACACCACGCTTCCCTGAGCATAGCCGGTCCCGAGGTCGTCGTCGTAGACGCGGAAGCCTTGGTCCAGCCCCTGATGGCGCGCCAGGACCACGGCCGAGACCACCGCCGCCGTGTCGTAGCCGTGCGCGGCCAGGCGCTCGGCCAGGGTCTCGATCTTGGGCGCCAGCACGAAGGTGCCGTTGTCGCGCACCCCGTGCCGGGGGGGAAAGAGGCCGGTGAGGATCGTCGCGTGGCTGGGCAGGGTGATCGGGGCGGCGGTGTCGCAGCGGGCGAAGCGGGTGCCGCGGGCGGCCAGGGCGTCGAGGTTGGGGGTGTGGGCCTGCGCGTACCCCCAGGCGCCGAGGTGGTCGGCGACGCGGCGAGGAGGACCGCGCCGAGGGTGAGCGCACCGGACCCCAAGAGGGAGGAGCGCTTTTTCCCCCGGCGAGCACCATGGGTCTTGTTGGCGGACATCAGCATGTCACCATCCTGCCTTTGAAAGACGTCAACGCTCTTCCGGTCCTTGGATCGGGGGCGAGTATAGCAGTCACAGAAGTCTGGCCTGAGATCGATTTCGGCTGGGGGGAGGTCCTCCCGGCCGTGCCGTGAATCTGGAGGTGTGGTGCCTCCTTTTTCGCCCCGTCCCCTAGGAGGGGGGACAATGATGGCCAAATCTCGTGTTTCGCTGTGGGTACGTCTGACGCTGTTCGTCATCGTCTGCGCCCTCGCCGCTCTCCCGGCGACGGCCCAGGTCGCGAAGCAGGGTAATGATGTCCTCTCTTCGCTGGCCTTCGTGCATGAGAAGCTGCAGGCTCCGGACGACATCGAGCCGATCGGTGACGTCCGGGCGCTCGCCGACAAGTCCCTCCAGAACGGCTGGGAGGCCTACAAGATCGGCGTCGGCCCCAACGCCGAATGGAGCGCCACGATCGACAAGCGCACCGGCCTCGTCACCTTCGCCGAGGGCGGCAACGTGGCCTGGATCCCCGGCCACGGCAACCACCTGACCACCAAGGATCTCGGCGGCATCCTCAAGGCCAAGCCGCAGATCGACCTGGAGGTGATGGACGCCATCGCGCGCGACTACATGCCGCGCGTCAAGTCGTTCATCGGCTTCGATCCCAGCCAGCTCGTCCTCAACCGCGCGCGGTCGGGCCAGCCGGCCGGCCACGTCTGGTTCGTGGACTACGACGTGGTCCGCGAGGGGATGCCGATCGAAGGCGCGCGCGTGGTCTTCCGCGTCAACAACGGCAACCTGATCCAGTACGGCTCGGAGAACCTGCCCTCCCCCGGCGCCACCGTACCGCCGACCCGCCTGACCCGGGGCCAGGCCGTGGACGCCGTCGCCAAGTACATCGGCGGCTTCCAGGTGGGCGACAGCTTCCGGGACAACGGCAGCCTCCACCTGCTGCCGTCCGCGGTGTCCAGCAAGCGGTTCGCCGAGGGATATGAATTCGGCAAGGGCCGCGGCATCGCCAAGGTCTGGCAGATCGTCTTCCATCGCGACGGCGTGATGGGCACCTGGCGGGCGCGCGTCGACGCCGCCACCGGCGAGGTCCTCGAGCTGACCGACGTCAACGAGTACGTGTCCGCGCAGGCGACCGGCGGCACCTACCTGAACTCGCCGACCACCGGCAGCGAGGTGGTGCGCCCGGCTCCGTACCTCACCCTCGGGACCACCACCACCAACTCGGGCGGCATCTACAACTTCACCAGCGCGGTCACCTCGAACCTCGCCGGCACGTACGTCAAGATCACCGACACCTGCGGCGCGATCTCGCAGGCGTCCGACGCCTCGGGCAACGTCGCCTTCGGCACCTCCACCGGCACCGACTGCATCACGCCGGGCCATGGCGGCGCGGGCAACACGCACTCCTCGCGCGAGCAGTACTACCAGGTCAACCGGATCAAGGAAGTGGTCCGCGGCTGGCTGCCCAGCAACACCTGGATCAACACCCAGCTCACCGTCAACGTCAACCTGAACCAGACCTGCAACGCCTACTGGAACGGCACGACGCTGAACTTCTTCAAGTCGGGCGGCGGCTGCGCCAACACCGGTGAGATCGCCGGCGTGTCGCTGCACGAGTTCGGCCACGGCATCGACCAGAACGACGGCACCGGCACCGCCACCGACGGCGCCACCGGCGAGTCCTACGGCGATACCACGGCGCTGATCGCCCTCCACAACTCCTGCCTGGGCGCCGGCTTCCTGGGCGGCAACTGCTCGGGCTATGGCGACGCCTGCACCTCCTGCACGGGCGTGCGCGACGCCGACTTCGCCAAGCACGCCTCGAACACCCCGGCCACGGCCGACAACTTCATCCGCGTCCACTGCCCGGCGGGCTCCGGCGGCACCGGCCCGTGCGGCAAGGAAGTGCACTGCGAGTCGTACGTGCCCACCGAGACGATGTGGGACCTCGCCGCCCGCGACCTGCCGAGCCCCGGCACCGGCGTGGCGTGGACGATCCTCGACCGCCTCTGGTACCTCTCCCGCAACACCGCCACCAAGTCCTTCTCCTGCACCACCGGCACGACCTTCACGTCGAACGGCTGCAGCGCGGGCTCGCTGTGGAAGGTGTTCCGCGCCGTGGACGACGACAACGGCAACCTGAACGACGGCACGCCGCACGGCGGCGCCCTGTTCGCGGCGTTCAACCGCCACAGCATCGCCTGCACCACCGACACCGGCGCCTCCACGACGTTCGCCGGCTGCGCCGCTCCGGCCTCGCCGTCGCTCTCCGTCACCGCCGGCAGCAACTCGGCCTCGCTCTCCTGGGGCGCGGTCGGCTCGGCGACCTACGACGTGTTCCGCAACGAGACCGGCTGCAACGCCGGCTTCACCAAGCTGGTCACCGGCCAGACCGGCACCACGTTCAGCGATTCCAACGTCGCCAACGGCCTGACCTACTTCTACCAGGTGACCGCCTTCCCGAGCGGCAACGAGGCCTGCGCCTCGCTCCCCTCGACCTGCGTCTCGGTCACCCCGACCACCACCGTGACTCCTGACTTCACGATCGCGGCTTCGCCGACCTCGGTTTCGATCGCCCAGGGCGGCACGGGCGCCTCGACGATCACGACCGCGGTCTCGGGTGGCTTCAACAACGCCATCTCGCTCTCCGCCTCCGGCCTGCCGGCCGGCGTGACGGCCTCCTTCAGCCCGGCCTCGATCGCCGCGCCCGGCTCCGGCAGCTCGACGCTGACCTTCACGGTCTCCTCGACCGCCACCGTGGGCACCTCGACGGTGACCATCACCGGCACCGGCGGCACCACCACCCATACCACCACGGTCAGCCTGACCGTCACCACCGTCCCGACCCCCGACTTCACGATCTCGGCGTCGCCGAGCTCGGTTTCGATCGCGAAGGGCGCGGCGGGCAGCTCGACGATCTCGACCACCGTCTCGGGTGGCTTCAACAACGCCATCTCGCTCTCCGCCTCCGGTCAGCCGGCGGGCGTGACCGTCTCCTTCAGCCCGGCCTCGATCGCCGCCCCCGGCTCCGGCAGCTCGACGATGAGCATCACCGTCGCCTCGACCGCGGCCACCGGAACCTCGACGATCACCGTCACCGGCACCGGCGGTACCACCACCCACACCACCACGGTCACCCTGACCGTGACCGGCGGCACCATCACGCAGCTCCTCGGCAACCCCGGCTTCGAGAACGGCTCGGCCAGCCCGGCGCCGTGGACCGTCACCGCGGGCGTCATCGACAGCTCCACCGGTGAGGCGGCCCACTCCGGGTCCTGGAAGGCGTGGCTCGACGGCTACGGCGTCACCCACACCGACAGCATCCTGCAGACGGTGACGATCCCGTCGACCGCCACCTCCGCGACCCTCGCCTTCTGGCTCCACATCGACACGTCGGAGACGACCACCATCACCGCGTTCGATACCCTGAAGGTGCAGATCCGCAACACGGCGGGCACGGTGCTCTCGACCCTCGCCACCTACTCCAACCTCAACCACGCCACGGGCTTCACGCAGAAGAGCTTCGACGTGACCTCGTTCAAGGGGCAGACCATCCAGGTCTTCCTCGTCGGCACGGAAGACAGCTCGCTGCAGACCTCCTTCGTGGTCGACGACTTCACCCTGAACGTGCAGTAACTCAGGGCGCAAGCTCGCAGCACAGGCGCCCCTCTCCCTTCGGGGGGAGGGGCGTTTTGCTTTTTCGGCTCGCTTTTGCGTCCGGTCCGCACCTCCTTGGTTAAGGTGAATCGTCCGTCTTCTTCCTGTCGTTTTATTCAATCTGCGGACTCATAAGGAGAACTGTTCGATGAGAAGGATGTCTCTCTTGGCCGCGACCCTGACCCTGTCGCTCGCCGCCAGCGCCGCTCTCGCCGCACCCCGGCAGGCCGCCTGGCCCTCGCTCGACCAGCAGCTCAAGGCGAGCCGGGTGCAGCCCGGCACCGCCCTGGAGACGCTGATCCATGCCAACCAGGATTTCCAGATGCTGCGGGCCGAGGAGGCCCACGACAAGCTCCCCGTCCCGCTCTGGCTGCGCATCTACTGGCGCAAGGGGCACCCTGAAGGCAACTACTCGGCCTCCGATCCCACCGGCGGCTACCCCCTCGTGCTCAAGGAGATGGCGGAGTGGATGCTGCTGCACCAGGATCTGGTCCCCTCCGAGGCCGATGAATGGCGGGCCCCGGGAGCCGATCCCGACGCCGCCTTCGAGGAGAAGGTGATCGGCGAGAAGACCACCGTCAGCGCCAACGGCCGGGTTTCCGGCGCCCAGACGGTGCCCCGCAGCGAGTCGGACATCCGGATCAACTACCTGAACCCGCTCAAGATCATCGCCGCCTCCAACAACATCGGCGGCACCGGCCAGCAGGCCCAGTACTACTCCGGCGACGGCGGCCTCACCTGGGGCCAGAGCTTCCTGCCGCTGGTCAGCACCGACTCCTTCCACTCCGATCCGGCGGTCGACTGGACCTCGGACGGCACCGCCTGGTCGCTGACGATCGGCATCAAGGGGCAGACCCTCCACCTGCGCGCCTACAAGTCGACCGACAGCGGCGCCACCTGGACGTTCGACAACACCTTCTCGGGCAGCCAGCGCAACACCGACAAGGAGCTGATGTGGATCGATCACAGCGCCACGTCGCCGTTCAAGGACCGCATCTACGCCTGCTGGCACAACGGCAACCCGGCCTACGCCAACGTCCGCACCAGCACCGGCTGGGGCACGCCGATCCAGGTCAGCAAGACCGAGAGCACCGGCACCGCCATCGGCTGCTCCCTGTGGAGCAACGCCAACGGCGACGCCTTCGTCTTCTGGCCGACCACCGGCAACAGCAAGATCGTGGTGGCGAAGAGCACCAACGGCGGCGCGAGCTGGGGGACCCCGGTCGTCGCCGCCACCACCAAGGACAGCTATGACATCGGCATCCCGGCGATGGCCAGCCGGCGCGCCCTGATCTACGTCGCCGGCGCCGCCTATCGCACGGCCACGGTGAACAACGTCTACGCCTCGTGGACCGACCTCACCGGCGCCTCCGGCTGCACCGCCCCCGCCAACGAGCCGGGCACCAACGCCGCCTCCACCTGCAAGACCCGCATCTGGGTCGGCCGCTCCACCGACGGCGGCGCCACCTGGGGGGCGCCGGTGATGATCAACAACCAGGCGTCGCTCAACGATCAGTTCAACCAGTGGCTGGGCGTCGACGAGACCACCGGCCGGATCGCGGTCATCTACTACGACACGGTCGGCGATGCCACCCGCAAGACCACCAACATCTGGTACCAGACCTCGGCCGACAACGGCGCCACCTGGAGCGCCGCCACCCAGCTCACCACGGCGCGGACCGACGAGACGATCGCCGGCGCCGACTCGGGCAACCAGTACGGCGACTACAACAGCCTGTCGATCTTCGCCGGCAAGATCTTCCCCTCCTGGACCGACCGCCGCAGCGGCGGCAAGGAAGAGATCTGGACGGTGCCGGTCACCGAGCCGTAAAAAATCCTCGGCTTTTTTCCTCCCAGGCCCGCGGCGACCTCGCCGCGGGCTTTTTTAGGTCCCTTTTCCGATTCTGCACCCCTACTTCGAGGCCGGAAGAGCGTTGATCTTCTTCTCCAGCTCCTCGTACGGCCGCACGCCGTGGACGATGTCGAGGACCTCGACCTTGTCGCCCTTGATGCGGCGCGCGAGCACGTAGGCCGGAGTGCCGGAGATGCCGAGGCTGTGAGCCAATCGGATGCTGTCGCGGATCTCGCCCTCATGGCGCCCGCTGGAGAGGCACTTCTGGAAGGCGGGGACGTCCAGACCGAGCTGCTCGGCATATCCGGGAAGCCGGTCCTCTGTCAGAGCGTGTTGATTCGCGAACAGGAGGTGATGCATCTCCCAGAACTTCTTCTGATCGCCCGCGCAAGCCGCCGCCTCCGCCGCCTTGAAAGCCTGCGGATGCATCTGCAGGGGGAGGTCGAGGAAGACGAGCTCGACCTTACCGGTATGAACGAGCTTCTCTTCGATCTGCGGGAGCACCTCACGGGCGCTCTCTCCGCAGTACGGTCACTGGAAGTCCGAAACCTCGACGAGGACGAGCCCCGGCGAGCCCTCCTTCATGGACGGGTAGTCCCCCACCGAGATCTTGCGGCCGATCTGGGCATGCGCCCAGGACTGCGGACCGAGGGCGAGGACGAGCCCTGCCGCCACGATCCATCGGGAGATGCTACGAACGTTTGCCGTCGTCATATTATCCTCCTCTGTCTGCCAGTCGGCA
>QHVW01000967.1 GCA_003223675.1 Acidobacteriota bacterium | reverse complement strand
CGTCGAGAACCCCCGATCATATCGCGGTGGTGTGCGGCAACAAGCAGTTGACCTACGGTGAGCTGAACGCAAGGAGCAACCAGCTTGCGCGCTGCATCAGAAGCACCTACCGGCAAAGAACACAGAGAGAGCTCATCCCGGATACGCCGGTAGTGCTATATCTGGATCGGACCCGGGAAATGGTGATTGGTCTATTGGCGGTCTTGAAGGCCGGGGGAGCATATGTACCGATAGACCTCAGGTACAGGCAGGCAAGGATGGAGTTTGTCCTCAACGACACGAAGACCGATCTGGTGCTCTGCCAAAGGCGTCCGGCCGAACAACCGCAGGCACTGCCGCCTGCGGACAAGGTACTCTATGTGGACCTGGACGAGGAATGCTACAGGAATGAAAGTCCCGCCAATCTGCAAGCGGCGACCTCTGCCAGCGACCTCGCCTACATCATCTACACATCCGGTACCACGGGAAATCCAAAAGGGGTCATGCTGGAGCACAGGAGTGTCGTCAATCTTGTGGCTGCGCTCGCAGATATCTATGACCCCGGAGAGATCGCGAGGGCATCGGCGTTCGCCTCGTATACATTCGACATCGCGGCATCAGAGATATTTGCCAGCCTCCTGCATGGACTCGAGCTTCACGTACTTTCGGAGCAGCCGAAGGCGGACAGCGATCTGACGTCTGAGTATCTGATAATGCATAAAATCCAACTGGCGTTCCTGCCTCCTGCAATGCTGGGGCAGATGCCGCTCAAGGACTACCCAGATCTACGCAAGGTCGTGTATGCCGGCGAGCCGTGCGATAAGCGGGTCGCTGGAGCATGGTCTCGAAAAGTCGAGCTGTTCAATTACTATGGGCCGACCGAGACGTGCATCTATTCAACCGGCAGGCAGATCATGGCCGACGAGGTGGAACTGATCGGGAAGCCGATTCAAAACACGCGTTGCTTCATCCTCAATCCGGGGCTGGGGCTGGTTCCTGTCGGTGTCACCGGCGAGCTCTACATCGGTGGCGCAGGAGTGGCCAGAAGATACCTGAACCAGCCCGAGCTGACGGAAGCACGGTTCATCCAGAATCCGTTGGCGGATGCGGCGGACATGGGCAAAGGCTACGCACGGTTGTACAGAACCGGCGACTTCGTGCGCTGGACGCCGGATGGAAACCTGGAATTCATCGGAAGGGCCGACGATCAGGTGAAGATCAGGGGATATCGTGTAGAGCTGGGCGAAATCAACCATGCTTTGTCGAGCATCGACGGCATCACCGGAAGTTGTGTCGTGGCTCGCGAAAGGCAAGCGGGATCTGGAACGCACAGGTATCTGGTGGCCTACTATGTTCGAGATGGACGGTGCCAGCTTTCCAAGGCGGCTATCATGGAGCGCCTCTCGCAGACGTTGCCGGATTACATGGTGCCGAGCGCCTATGTGGAGATCGATGTCCTGCCGCTTACCATCAATGGGAAGGTCGACAGGAAGGCGTTGCCCGAACCGGAGCGCGACGCGCTCGGGGAGCGCTATGTCGCCCCGACCAACGACATGGAAGCGGCAATATGCCAGATATGGCAGGAAGTGTTGGGACTGGAAAAGGTCGGGATCGCAGACAACTTCTTCGAGATGGGCGGAGACTCGATTCTAAATATACAGGCAACGGGCCGCATCCGCCAGGCTGGCTTCACGAGCTGCACTGTCAGTGACATCTTCAAATACAGGACGGTTGCGAAGCTCGCCTGCTTCCTGGCCGAGAAGAACGCGGCAACCGCAGTAAGGGCGGAGCAAGGAGTGTTGAGTGGGACCTCCGAGCTGCTGCCGGTGCAGCAATGGTTTTTCGAAAAGGTGGAAGCTGTGCTGTTCAGTGCACCAAGCCACTGGAACCAGAGCTTCCTGGCCAGGATCATGCCGCTTGGCCCGATGAGGCTGGCAGAGATCCTCGAGGAGCTCGTTGCGTACCATGATGTTCTGCGCAGCCACTTCGTGGCGCAAAGCTCAGGAGATTCATCACGCCGATGGATGCAGGTGATCAGCCCCAGGATCGACTCGCGGTTGAGGGTGTTGGACGTCAGCAGGCATACGCAAGTGGAGGTGCAGGCGATCCTCACCACGTGGCAGTCCGGCTTCGACCTCGAGCGGGGATCTTTGCTGCAAGCCGGGTATTTGTATGGCTATCCTGACGGCAGCGCGCGGCTTTTCCTTGCGGCGCACCATCTTGTATTGGACGCCGTGAGCTGGCGCATCATTACCGTTGATGTCCGATCGTTGGCGGAAGGTAGATTGCTGCCGCCCAAACGCAGCAGCTATCGCCAGTGGGCTCAGGGAGTGAGCGACTACAGGAACCGTCATGCCACGGAGGCCACTTTCTGGGAGAAGCAGCTAGCGGGGGTGCAACGCCTGCAAATCGCGGAGGCTGAAGAGGCCGAAGAGACGCTGGAATTGGATGCAGCCGTCACCCGATACCTGCTCCAGACGGCCTCTGGGAACCATGGTATCGGCATCAACGATCTGTTGCTGACCGCACTGGGTTACGCATTGAGGGACATCGACCGCGAGGATTCTCACCTTGTGACCCTGGAAGGGCACGGCAGGGAAGAGATCGACCCTGCTCTCGACGTCAGCAGAACCGTGGGCTGGTTCACGACCATGTTTGGGCAGCAGTTGCGGAGCATTCCCAACAACGGGATAGGCTTTGGCGCCTTTGCGGTGAGCGCGGACACCCCCTATGGCCTCGCAGACCTGCCGCTTGTCAGCTTCAATTACCTGGGGCAGTTCGATGCGTCGGGGCGGGACTGGCAGGTGACGACGGAGCCAGCCGGCAACAATGTCAGTGTCGCCAACAAAGACCCCAACCTTGTAAATATCAACGGCATGGTGGCTGACGGCAAGCTCGAGTTCACGGTGGCTACCAGGATCGGAAGCGAGGCCACTGCGAGGCTCTCCAACAGCCTCAGGGAGCACCTGGTGGCTGTGGCCGAACATTGTTCCAGGAACCTGTTGCAGGCCGGGGACAGCCTTGCCGCACCCGACGGCGCGCCTCCTGCCGGCGGTGGCCACCAGCCGGTCCAGGCGATGATGTCAGATGACACGCCGTTGAAGGAGATCCTGGACCGGAGGTACGAGGTAGATTTCAATCCGCCGGTAACAATAGACAGTGCCGCGCTCGTGCTGGTGACCGCCCCCACCTCGGACCAGAGCACGTTCTTCATCGAGCACGTGATGAACGGCGAGTCCGTGCTGGAACACGTGCTGGACACCTTCCTTGGCAAGATAGGCATCATCTGCGTGCCGCTCGAGAACATGAATGTATATGCGGATCGGGCACATACCTTGCTCTCCGTGAAGAAGGGACTGCGACTGGCCTCGCGTTTGGGCGCGCAGACCGTATCGCTCACGGGCCTGATCCCGTCGAGCACGAGCTACGGCGAGGCCATATTGGATGCCATCAGTGCGGATGAGGGTCAGGTGTGGCCGCAAATTACCACCGGCAACACGACGACGGTATCGGCCTGCGTCATGATGATCAACCGCATTCAGAAGGAGGCGCGGCGATCTCTGAGCGGCGAGAAAATGAGCTTCATCGGTCTTGGCTCCATCGGCTCTGGAACTCTTCAGCTCATGCTCAGGCAATGCCCGCATCCCCAGATGATCACCTTGGTGGATCTGAAGGTGAAGGGGGCGTTCCTGCGCCGGCTCGAGAGGCAGATGAGAACAGAGCTCAACTACAGGGGAGAGATAGATATCATCGAGCTAGTATCTGACGAGCTGCCGGCGAGAGTCTATGACTCCACATTCTTCTTTGGTGCGGCCAGTACGGGAAATATACTTGACATCGGCAGGATAAGGCCCGGAACCCTGATCGTGGACGACTCCGACCCGCATTGTTTTGATGCCGACATTGCCATCAGGCGGTTCAAGGAACGCCACGATATACTATTTACGGAAGGGGGAGCCTTCAGGGCCGACCACGTATTCCGATCATCGTACAACAATATCTCCTATCATGATCCGGCCACGGGAAGCAGGAGGGAAATCGACTATGAGCTCTCTCCGAAGAAGGATGTCGTTATGGGCTGCGTTTTTTCAAGCATCTTGACCACGCGGTTCAAGGACGTTCCGCTGTCGATCGGATTGCCGACTCTGGCAAACCTGATCCCTACCTTCCATAGACTGACAGAGCTCGGCCTCGAAGGCACGGACCTCTGGTGCAACGATTATTTCTTGGAAGAAGCGAAGATCAATCTGTTTCGGGAGCGCTCATCATCGATGCTGGACTGATTGTCCTCACACGAGTCTCAATATTTTATATCGTTGCTGAGGTGGCTCGACAGCAAGCCGTCGATGAATTGCTTGCCTGTGATTCCCTCTTCCTCGATGCCCAGTGGTAGCAGTTGTGCGGTGGGCTTGGGAATGATGGCGAAGGGACACGAGAGGCGAACAGAGGTGTTGTCGGACAACCTGACCCGATGGGAGAGCGCGGGGATATTTCCCTTGGACAGGAATTGCGCGAGCGTCCCCGGGAAGATCACCGGCCTCGGGTCGCCCGTGGCCGGCGCAATCCATCCATCCCCCACCAGCGCTTCAAAGTCGTAGACCACGCCGAAGGGCATGATGGTGAATAGTCCGAGATCGGTATGCTCGCCGACTCTGAATTGCCTGCCTGCTTCCAGGTCGCTTGCGGCATACGGATAGAAGTAGTTGATCTGCATGTTGTACTCGAAATCATCGATGGAGAGGCCGGATGCGGCCAGAAACTCATTTTGCAAAATAAGCGCTACGGCCTCCCTGCCTATCGTGCATAGCCTTTGAAAGAGAGAGTCGTAGATGAACTGAAGCTCGGGCGGAAGGGGCTCATCGCGGCCCGTGGTGATGGTGTAAGACTCCTGCATGTCTGGGATGGTGGGATCGCCTGAATATTCATGTCCCCGATCGACAAACCCGCCATAGCCGTATGCATACTTTCTTTTGTAGTCCGCAGGCCTGGTGAAGAAGTCCAGGACGTGCTGATCGGACCTGGGGTCGTATAGATCGCCCTGTATCCGGCTGATGCCACCCTGAAAGAACTCGGAGAGGTTCATGGTATCTTTCACTGTAAAGAGTTGTTTCATTCCTGGCAGTAGGATACCCGAACCGCGAAGAGTTGGCAATCGGAGCAGCGGCGCGCCCGCTCTCGACCAGGTGCTGCTGCAGGATGGGCGCCTCGCACCCGACCACTGGGCCGGGGAGCCGCACGGGCGGGGTCGCGGAAGCCATCTCACCCGGCTTGGCGATTCAGCCAGAGCGGCTTCCGGCAACAGGATGGGAAGGATCTCAGTTCCTGCGGGCTGATCGTGCGGGCAATCTGTTCCTGCTCCGTACGGGCACCCTCGAGATCTATCCGGTAGGAAAGTCGGGCGTTCCGGGCAAGCCTGTGCCCCTGGAGGCGACGAGCACAGCAACAGGCTCGATCCGAGAAGCGGCGATGAGCCCCTCCGGGGATCGCTGGTTTCTGCTCAGCGGCGTGACGGTGAGGTTGTTCGAGGACGGCAAGGAGAAGGTGTTACCACCCCTGGAGTGGAAGCCCTGGTCGCTGACCCTTCTGAGAGAGACTCCGATCGTCGCCGCCGTCCCATTCCCTCTCGGCGGTCGGGCCGCCGATCCCAAGCGGGTCGGCGATCCACCTTGGCTGCTAGAGTCCGACGGGGATCGCTGGAGCTCGATGATCGACCTCAAAGGCGTCTCGGTGAAGGATCTGTTCGAAAGTGGCGGCATGAACGACGCCATCGCCAAGAATTCCGTGGTCATGGCGGGGGGCCGGCTGGGACGCTTGTGGGCGGCTCGCCAGTATGGCTATCGCGTCCAGAGGTTCACTGCGGGAGGACGGCTTCTCTTGGAGATCACCGTCGGCCAGGGCAAGATCCGTCAGAAAGAGGAGAGCCGTGGGGTCGAGATCAAGCTCAAGGGCGGTGAGCTCGGCTCCGGCGACGCCACGCAGGATCCGCAACGCCGACCGAAGGCCACCTACTATCCCTTTACCGCGGAACGGGTCATCTATGGCCTCACCGAAGGGCGGGACGGCAAGATGTATTTTCTCGTGGATACAGGGGAAGGCTCGGCATCTCTGGACCGGTTCGATTCCACGCGGTCGGTGCTGGAGAGGATTCCGATCCAAGTCCCCTTGAAAAGCACGTTTACGCTCGCCGCGGGGAAGGATGCGCTCTATCTGGCCTCCTGGGAGGCGAAACAAGGCTGTTGGCGGATCTCATGGGAGGATCTTGACGCGGCTCCCTGGAAGCCTGTGAAGGGTGCCCGCATCGACGGCTTTGCCCCGGAGCCCCGGCCGGGTGCTTCCGAGTAGCTTGAGCTCAAAGCAGCTCGCTCAGCTCCTCCCCCTGCAACCCCGCCCCCCCTCCCGCCGTACTCCTCCGAGCGTCTGTTCGTCTCAGCGCTCAGGGGAGGCTCTATGCTTCGTGGTATCCGATTTTCGCGCTTTCTGCTCTGCCTCGCCGCGGCGGCCGGTCTCGCCTCCGGCGCGGCGTCCGCCCAGACCCGGCTGCTCCCGTTTCCGGACGTCTATAAAGACAAGGTCGTCTTCACCTACGCCGGCGACCTGTGGACCGCCCCCTCGACCGGCGGGGCGGCCAGCCGTCTGACCGCCCATCCCGGGCTCGAGATGTTCGCCAAGTTCTCGCCGGACGGCAAATGGATCGCCTTCACCGGCCAGTACGACGGCGACGAGCAGGTCTACGTCATCCCGGCGACCGGCGGCGTGCCCAAGCAGCTCACGTTCTACCCCGCCCGCGGGCCGTTCCCGCCGCGGTGGGGGTATGACAACCAGGTCTATGGCTGGACGCCGGACGGCAAGTCCGTCTTCTTCCGCTCGCTGCGCGACGGCTGGGACCGCCCCGAAAGCCGCATCTACACCGTGCCGGTGGCCGGCGGCCCGAGCGAGCCCCTGCCCATGCCGATCAGCGGCGGCGCCGATCTCTCGCCGGACGGCAAGAAGGTCGTCTACACCCCGTTCGCCCGCGACTTCCGCACCTGGAAGCGCTACCAGGGCGGATGGGCCCAGGATCTCTGGACCTTCGACCTCGCCAGCCACGAGACGAAGAACATCACCAACACCCCCCGCAGCGAGCGCGATCCCATGTGGATCGGCGCCAAGATCTATTTCGACTCGGACCGCACCGGCACGCTCAATCTCTTCTCCTACGATCCGGCCAGCGGCGAGACGCGCCAGCTCACCCAGAGCGCGCAGTGGGACGTCCGCTGGCCCAGCGCGGATCAGGACGGCCAGATCGTCTATGAGCTGAACGGCGAGCTGAGCGTCCTCGACACCCGCAGCGGGCAGTCGCGGCACCTCTCGATCGAGGTCCCCGGCGACGGGCTCGACACCCGCCCCTCCCAGGTCTCGGCCGCCGGCCAGATCGAGAGCGCCACCCTCTCTCCCAAGGGGGAGCGCGCTCTCTTCGTGGCCCGCGGCGACGTCTTCAACGCGCCGATCGAGAAGGGGGTCACCCGCAATCTCACCCGCTCCTCCGGGGCGCACGACAAGTGGGCCCGCTGGTCGCCCGACGGCCGCAAGGTGGCCTTTATCTCCGATCGCACGGCGGAGGAGGAGATCTATGTGATCGACGCCCTGGGCAAGGGCAAGCCCGAGCAGCTCACCTCCGGCGGCAAGGCCATGCGCTACGACCCCGAGTGGTCGCCGGACAACCAGCGGCTCGCCTTCGCCGACAAGGACGGCCGCCTCTGGGTGGTCGCCGTGGCGGACAAGAAGCTGACCGAGGTGGCCCGGGAGGTCCGCGGCGAGATCCGCGACTACGCCTGGTCTCCGGACGGCGGCCATCTGGCCTTCAGCCTGTCGAACCCGAGCACCTTCCGGTCCCTCTGGATCTGGAGCGTGGCGGACGGTAAGCTTCGGCGGATCACCGACGAGCAGTTCCACGCCTCCAACCCCGCCTGGAGCCCCAACGGGGACTACCTCTATTACCTGTCCGCCCGTTCCTATCTGCCGCAGTTCGACACCTTCGACTTCAACTTCGCCGAGGATCGCAACTTCGGCATCTACGCCCTCGCCCTGCGCAAGGACGTGGGCCACCCCTTCCCGCCGGAGGAGGACACGGTAGCCCTCGCCGAGGAGGAGAAAGAGGAAAAGAAAAAAGAGGGGAAAAAAGAAGATAAGAAAAAGGAGCCGGCCCCAGTCCGGATCGACTTCGACGGCCTCGCCTCCCGGGTGATCCGCGTGCCGGTGCCGTTCGACAACTACGGCGCGCTCTCCGCCGCCCCCGGCCGCCTGATCTTCGTGAAGCGCCCCCCTGCCACCTTCGGGGAGCCCCCCTCCAAGCCGATGCTCCAGATCTTCACCTTCAAGGACCGCAAGGTCGCGACCCTCACCGAGGGGGGCAACTACGACCTGTCCCAGGACGGGAGCAAGGTGCTGGTGGCGCAGGACGGGCAATACAACCTCTACGACGCCACCCCCACGGGCAAGGACTCCAAGAAG
>QHVW01001002.1 GCA_003223675.1 Acidobacteriota bacterium | reverse complement strand
ACCAGGAGCGGGCGCGCTTCGGGCTGCCGCCGTTCCGTCCTTCTCCGGTGTTGAATCAGGTGGCCCAGCGGCAGGCGGAGGAGATGGCCGGGGACGGCTGGCGGCTCCGCTCCCGTCCGGCGGCGGTGATCTCGGCGTGGATCCGGGAGGTGGGGTACTCGGCTCACGACTGGCGGGAGGGCTACCTCCTCGATCCCTCGACCCGCGAGACCCTCCCCCGGGAGCTTCTGGACGGCCACTTCCGGGACCTCGGCGTCGGCGCCACCGCCGTGGACGGCGGCACGCTCTACGTCTTCCTCCTCGGCTGGCACGAGGGGGACTTCTTCGCCGCGGCCACGGCCGGGCTCGGCGACCGGACGCGGGTCGAGGCCGAGATGCTCGCGCGGATCAACGACGTCCGCGGGCGAGCCGGCCTGCCGGCGCTCGCGTCCAATCCCCTCCTCGACCGCATCTCCCAGGAGCACGCCGACGACATGCTGCTGCGCTCCTACTTCGGGCACCGCACGCCGGAGGGCCTCGGCCCCTCCGACCGGGCGCGGGAGGACGGCTATCTCCCCGGCATCGGCGAGAACCTCGTCGAGCAGCGCTACTCCGTCCAGGAGGCCCTGGACGCCTGGCTGGGCAGCCCGGGCCACCGCCGGAACATCCTCGATCCCAACATCCGCGAGGTGGGCCTGGGGCTCGCTCTCGGCGGCGGCTACGACGCCGCGCCCGGCGGCTACCGCGTGGTCTGGGTCCAGAGCTTCGGGCGGGGAGAGTAGAGAAAACGTCAGCGGCGCGGCTTCGCGGGGTGCCGGGGCTTCTCCACGGGCCCCTCCCGCCGCTGCCGCCGCTCGATCGCGATGTAGATGACCGAGTCCCAGGCGTTGTGGATGCCCACGAAGAGCAGGAGGAGCGAGGTGCCGGCGATCACGAACAGGGACACCGCCTGATGCCACTGGAGGGTGATCGCGGCCCCGAAGAGCATCGCGTAGCCGACGATGGGCAGCGAGCAGTGCCAGATCCAGTCCTCGAGCACCATCTGGTAGTCCGTCTGGTGCAGCGCGTGCCGGATGACGAGCAGCCCGTAGATGAGCCCCAGGACTCCGCAGACGGCGAGAGCCATCCCCGCGCTCGCCACTCCGGGCCACGGTGCGCTCAGGGTCGCCGCCAGGAGCAGGACGGCGCAGAAGTGCACGATGGTCGGCGTGCCGAAGGCGCGGGTCACCGCGTTGCTGCCCCCCACGTTCACCTCGGCGCCCAGGACGATCACCACGAACTGCAGGCCGGTCAGGGCGGCGGCCGAGGAGCCGACAATGACGTAGAAGCTCTCCCAGGCGGCGAAAGGCAGGGCGGCGTGCTCCATGGCGGGTAGCCTATGCGAGGGTGGGGAGGGGGGCAAGGACCCAAAGGACATAAAGGTGGCCTTTAATTCTGCCAGGGAATAATGCGTCCCCCGCCAATCGATACCGTCCCGCCACAGGGTCAGCAGCGTGGCGCGCCAGAGGATGTAGAGGAAGAGCAGGGTGGCGAGGGGGAAGCCGAGGCCGTACCAGCGGCGCACGCCGGCCAGCGGGGCGTTGATCCAGCAGAGGGTGAGGAGCACCAGCACGGAGGCCAGGTTGAGCCAGCGCGTCGCTCCCGTGGTGAGGAGGAGCGCCAGGAAGGGCCAGACCAGGGTGATGAGCTGCATCACCGTCGAGACGACCACCACCCAGACCCGGTAGTCCACGCCGGAGAAGGCGTTCTTCATTAGCCCCTGGATCAGCTCCCGGACGGAGGCGTACCACTCCACCCGCAGCATCCCCAGCCCGAAGACGAATTCCTGATGGAAACCTTTCTTCTTGAGCAGCTTGCCGAGCTTGAGGTCGTCGTCCGGCCGCATGGCGATCGCCGGATGCCCGCCGGCCGCGCGGTAGGCCGCGGCGCGGACGAGGTTGAAGGCGCCGATCCCCACGTGGCTGGGGCTCTCGGGGTCCTTGACTTTCCAGGGCTTGATGAACAGGGTGAAGAAGAGCGAGAAGGCGCCGATGAACAATTCGAACTGCACGCTCGGGCGCGGCGGTGAGGTGGTCGAGCCGGTCCGCCACCAGCGCTCCCACGGCCCGGCGCAGGATCGAGGGGGCCATCACGACGTCGGCGTCGGTGAAGAGGAGGAATTCGCCGGTGGCCTTCTCCGCGCCCAGCCAGAGGGCGTGGTTCTTCCCCAGCCATCCCGGCGGCAGCTCCCGGACGTGAACGATCCGCAGCCGCGGGTCCGCCGTGGCCATGCGGTCGAGGATCTCCCCCGTGCGATCGGTCGAGCGGTCGTCCACGACGTCGATCTCCAGGTTGTCGTAGTCGAGGGCGAGGATGGAGCGGAGCGCCTCCTCAAGATTCCGCTCCTCATTTCGCGCGGGAATGATGATCGATACCCGCGGCAGGGGGCCGGCCAGCGGCGGCAGGTCGCGGAGGGCCCGGATCGACCGGTTGCCGAGAAGGACCTGGATCGCGGTCGCGACGTGGGCGATCAGGGTCGCGAGGGCGAGGAGAAAGAGGAGAGAGGTCAACGGGGCAGACCGGCGGGGTAGGTGGCTTCGAGACGCGTCATCAGGTCCGGCCGCCAGCCCAGGGTCCCCATGAGATCCTGGAAAAGATGATCCAAAGTCACCACCTGGTCTCCGGAAGGCAGCTCGACGTGAGGCGGCATCTCTTCCGTCTCATGGACGATCAGCGTCGGCGGACGGCGATAGACGGGATCGACGCTGAGCTCGTTCCGCCGGGGCGGTCCCACCAGGCCCGCGGCGACGATCTCCTGAAGATCTGATTGGAAAAGATAGCCAGTGAGATCGGGAGAGGTGAGGAATCCGCGTCCGGAGACGAGCCGGGAGGCGGTATCGAGCGTCCAGACCGCTCGCCCTCGCAAGGCCTGCAGCACCGTATCTTCCGGCTGCTGGAGAGCGGCCATGCTTGCCTTTCCGCGCCGGAGAAATACGTGGGGAACGATGTCCAGATCGCGCTCGAAGCGAGGATGCATCCGGCGCACCATGCTGCGCCGCCGATAGGCTGCCAGATCACGCTGATAGCGCCGCCAGCGTTCTTCGGTTGTCAGCGGAAGCTCATTCATGATCGCTCCGGCCCAGGAGCTGCTTCAGCAAGGAGAATCCACGATCGATCGCCTGGGACATGTCGGCGTATCCTATGGATTGGAGATCAGCCCGCGCCGCGTCTTCCGAGACAGCCAGGCAGGCCATCTGAGCATCCGATAAAGCATCCTTGACCTGCTCGGGCTCGAACAGGCCCAGCAAGCGTCGGAGATCTCTCCGGAAGCTTTCATTCCCGGCGTTCTCCTCGATCAACAACAACGCCTGGAGCTTGTCTTTGCTTCCCTTCTCCAACCGGACCGTCAACAACTTGGTGGCGGCCAGCGCGGCGGGCGACAGGGATTTCCCTTGAGTCGGCAGCTCGATGATCGATCCGGGCGCCGAGAGGATCTTGCTCAGATCGGAGAAGACCATGACCGGAACCGTCTTACCGCCTCCGATCCGGTCCACGGCGTCTTGCCGCGAGTATCCGACCAGGTCGAGGGAAAGGCCCTCGGCAAGGATGAAGGTGCTGGTGCCAGGCTGGTGCT
>QHVW01000966.1 GCA_003223675.1 Acidobacteriota bacterium | reverse complement strand
CACCCGCTCCAGGGCCGCCATCATGGTCTCCACCGCCGTCTGGTCGATCAGCGGCCCCATCAGGGTGCCCGGCTCCAGCGGATCGCCGATCGGAATCGAGCCGTAGGCCTGCACCAGCCGGCGCTTCATCTCGGCCGCGATCCCCTTCTGCAGGAAGAGCCGGCGGGTGGTGGTGCAGCGCTGGCCGGCCGTGCCCACGGCCGCGAAGAGCACGGCGCGGAGGGCCAGATCGAGATCGGCGTCGTCCATCACCAGGATGCCGTTGTTGCCACCCAGCTCGAGGAGCGTGCGGCCCAGGCGGTCGGCCACCACCTTGCCCACCTCGCGCCCCATGCGGACCGAGCCGGTGGCGGAGATCAGGGGGACTCGCCGGTCGGCGACCAGGCGCTCGGAGACGCCGGTGCGGCCGCCGAAGACCAGGTTGAAGATCGGCGGCGCGCCGTTCGCCTTGAGCACGCGGTCGGCGATGCGGGTGACGGCGATGGCGGTGAGGGGCGCCTGGTGGGAGGGCTTCCAGATCATCGAGTCGCCGGCGACCGCGGCCACCGTGGCGTTCCAGGCCCAGACGGCCACGGGGAAGTTGAAGGCGGTGATGATCCCCACCGGCCCCAGCGGATGCCACTGCTCGTACATCCGGTGCTGCGGACGCTCGGAGTGCATTGCGAGGCCGTAGAGCTGGCGCGACATGCCGACCGCGAGGTCCGCCATGTCGATCATCTCCTGCACCTCGCCAAGCCCCTCTGAGAGGACCTTGCCCACCTCCAGGCTCACCAGCCGGCCGAGCTCGTCCTTGTGGCGGCGGAGCTCTTCGCCGAGCTGGCGCACGACCTCCCCCCGGCGGGGCGCCGGCCAGGTGCGCCACTCGCGGAAGGCCTCCACGGTGGCGGCGGCCACCCGCTCGTAGTCGTCGAGGGTGGCCATCCGCACGGCCGCGATCGGCTCGCCGGTGGTGGGATTCAACGATTCGATCCGCTCGCCATGGGTCTGGAGCCACGCGCCGTCGAAGGCGCCGGGGTTTTCGGCTTCTACCCCCAACGAGTCGAGGATCTGGGAAACGCTGCTATCGGTATGGGCGATCATGGAAATGTCTCCTGGAAGGTGCTGCCGGACGAGACAGGATAGCGCATCGCCTAGAATGCCGCACGATGTACGGTTTCTTCCCACCCCTCCTCCTCGCCCTCTTCGGCGCCTGGTGCGGGACGTTCGCCTGGGGGCCGTCGTGGCAGGCGAGCGCCGCCGGGACGCTGGCGCTGCTGGGGTCTCTGCTCTGGATCGCGCCCTCCTGGCGGGACCCCCTGCGGCTGGGCTCGACGGGGCGCCTTCTCCCCTGGGCGCTCTGGATCGCCGCGGCGGCGAGCGCCTGGGCCTCGCCGGTGCCGCGGGCGGGGTGGGTGGCGCTGATCCTCCTGCCCGCGTTCCTGGTGCTGCCCGGCGTGGTCGAGCGCTGCTGGCGCCGGGAGCAGGACCGCCGGTGGGGCCTGCGGGCGCTGGCCGTGACCGTGGCCGGCGTCGCGCTCTGGGCGCTGATCGACTGGCTGGCGCTCGGCTCCCCCCGGCCGGCCATGCCCCTGGGCCATCACAACCTGCTGGCGGCCTGGCTGGTGATCCTGCTGCCCCTGGCGGTGCTGCCGGCGCGGGAGCCGGGACCCTGGCGTTTCCTGGGGCTCGCCGCCGGCGGGCTCGCCGCGGGGACGGTCCTGGCCAGCCGCTCGCTGGCGGGGTGCGCGGCCCTGGGGGTCGCGGCGCTGCTCGCCTTCGGCCTGCGGACCGGCCGCTCGCGGCGATGGCGGGGGTGGCTCGCGCTGCTGGCCGCGGCTCTGCTCCTCTCTCTCGTCCAGCTTCCACGGGTGTTGCGGATCGTCTCCGGCGCGGACACCTCGGCCCAGGCCCGGGGCGCCTATCTAGCGGCGGGGGTGCGGGGATTCCAGGCGCGCCCGCTGCTCGGCTGGGGGCCGGGGGCCGTGCCGTGGACGGCGGCGGCCTTCCTCGCCCCGGTCCCGCGGGTAAACCCCTGGGGGGAGTCGGTGGGGGAGCTCCACTCCCTGCCCGTGCAGCTCGGCTATGAGTTGGGCGCGACGGGCCTGCTGCTGGTGGCGGGGCTGGTCGTCCTCTTTTTCGTGCGGCGGATCGCCGAGCGGGAGGAGGGGCGGGACCCGGCGCTGCTGCTGGGTGGGCTCCTCGGCCTCGGCGGCGGCGCCGTGGCCGCGCTCGGCAGCGGCGCGGTGGCGGTGACCGCGCTCCCCCTGGCCGCCGCGGTCGCCGCCGGCGCGGCGCTCGCCGGGAGCGGCCGGGGAAAGGGGCGGAGCTCGCGGCTGCCGGTGCGGATCTATGCCCTGGCGGCGCTGGCCGCCCTCGCCCCGCTGGAGCTCGCCCGCTGGCATTACGACCGGGGCAGGATCGCGGACGGAGAGGCGCGGGCGCGGGAGGCCGAGATGGAGCTCGCGGCGGCGGCGCGGCTCGACCCCCGGTTTCCGCTCTACCCGATGCGGCTCGCCCTCCTGCGCGCCCGGAGACTGGAGGAGCGGGGCCCCGCCGCCGCTCTCGCCCGCCGGGCTGCGGAGCTCGGCGGAGCCACCCCCGCGCTCTGGTTGGTGGCGGGCGTCCTGGGCTACGCGGCGGACACCCCCTGGGCCGGCGCCGCTCTGGAGAAGGCCTGCGCCCTCGATCCGCTCGATCCCTTCCCGCCGTTTTACGCCATGCTCGTGGGGCGCGCCGAGAGCGACGCTGCGGCCGCGGGGGCGCAAGGGCTGCTGAACGAGCCCGGTCTCGCGGCGGCGGTCTTCTGGGAGCGCCATCCCGATCTCAGGACCGGCGCGCTCGCGGCGGTCCGCGGCTGGCCGGGGGTGGACGACGGCTGGAAGCAGGCGTTTTTCGCGGCGGTGCCGCCGCCGGGCGTCCCTTCCGGGCCGATCTCCCAGACGGTGTTGAGGATCGATACCGAGGAACGGGAGTCGACCTCGCTCACCGCCTTCCGCCGCCGTCCCTGGCCCACCGAATGGGGCCTCATCCAGGTACGGGCCGAGGTCTGGAACCGCCTGCACATCCCTCCCGCGGCGGCTTCGAAGGGCACCTCGCCCCGGTTCTACGCCGCCGCTCCTTGCCGCCGCCGCTCACTCTCTGGGCAGGCTCTGCTCACGCATTGAGCGAATTTGAGCTCGCTTCCGATCTCCACAAAGCCTGTGGAAAACCTTGTGGGAAAAACCAGTTCGTCACAGAAAAACCTTCGCTGTGACAGCGGTTTGCTACACTTTGCCCAGTTTCTTGTGCAGTCCCGATAAGTGATTTTGGATCAATGGGTTGAAAAATCTTTCCCGCCGGGGGACCGGTTTTTTGTCGGAAATACCTCCGCGGCGAGAGCAGAATTTCCACAGCCGCGGGGGCGCGTCCGGCCTCAGCGGTGATAGATCTCGGAGACGAACGGGCCCGCCATGAAGTGGGCGGGATCGATCTGGCTCTGCAGCACGACCCCCTGGGGCTCCTCGGTGAGGAGGAGGCGGGCCGACTCGGCGAGGCCGGCGGTGGTCGTCGACTGGATCGCCTTGAGCGTGCGGGCGCCGATCCGGCAGGGGCGGACGAGGAGGGACTTCTCCAGGCGGTGGCGGGCGCCGCCGGCTCCGAGCCCCTCGACTCCGGCGTAGATCACCACCAGGTCGTCCTCCAGGAAGGGGACGGACGCCTCCATGCGGTCCTGGAGATGGTCGATCGGGTCCTGGCCTTTCGGAGCCTCGGCCAGGAGCGTCTCGATCCAGGCGTAGTGGCCGGGGTAGCGCAGGGTCTTGTAGTCGAGGTGGCGGACCTTGCCCGCCAGGGTGGCCGGCAGGTCGGCCGCGCCGCCGGAGGTGAGGTCCTCCTCGTAGGTGACGCCGTCGATGACCACCGTGCACCGCTCCGAGAGCGACGGCCGGGTCGTCCGCTGGAAGTCGCGGATGACGGTGGCGGGCTTGACGTACTCGGTGGCGACCCCGCTCGGGCTCCAGGTGAAGCCGTAGTAATGCGGCGGCCGGGCCGTGGTGGTCAGGGCGCCGACCCGCATCTCCAGCCGGTCGGCTCCGTCGGTCCCCTGCTCGCGGCAGAAGCGCTGGTAGAGGCTATGGCCGAGCACGTTGACGTAGCCGGGGGCGAGGCCGGTCTGGAGGAGGAAGCCACGCGCGGACCCTTGAGCGATCTCCTGGATCTCCTCGGTCTCCTCGACGTGCTCGGTGAGGTTCGCGTAGTGGAGGTCGTGCCGGCGGGCGAG
This sequence comes from Acidobacteriota bacterium, assembly GCA_003223675.1. Lineage (GTDB taxonomy): Bacteria > Acidobacteriota > Thermoanaerobaculia > Multivoradales > UBA5704 > DATARR01. The sequence continues at coordinate 6,636 of QHVW01000966.1, read as the reverse complement.
GCGTGCCATGCGGGGGGCCTCCCTGCCCGGCAGGCAGTCGAGCAGGATGTCGGCCCGCGACAGCGCCTCGTCGAGCTCGGCGCTCGTCCCTTCCAGGGGCAGATGGAAGGCGTGGACCTCGCCCGGCTTGAGCGAGCCCTCCCGGATCCAGGCGGCGGCGGCCCTGGCCCGTTCGCCGTTGGCGTCGCCGAGGAAGAGATCCACCTCGAAGTCCCCGAGCTCCCGCAGCAGGAGGCCCACGGCGCTGCCCATGCCGCCGGCCCCGGCGATCACGACCTGATGTCTCTTGCTCATATCGGCACAATCCTGTCCAGGCGCTCCACTGGAGCGGGCCTGCTGATTCGATCCAGTACGTTTGGGGGTCAGAAGCGGTGGGATACCCGCCCCCGAAGGAAGCCGCGGCATCCTAACACCCCCTCTCGAAGGGGGTCAACGGACGTCGGAGCCGGCGCGGCGGCGGACGGGCTGGCCGGCGAGGGCGGTCTTGTTGCGCCCGGTCTCCTTGGCCACGTACATGGCCGCGTCCGCCAGCCGGAGGAGGGTGCTCTTGCTCGCCTCGAGCGGGAGATCGGGCTCTAGATGCTGCCGCAGGGTGGCGACGCCGATCGAGCAGGTGATCCCCTTGAGACAGAGCGGATCGGGCTGGATGTCCCCCGGGCCGTCGCAGAAGGTGGTGGCCACGATCTCCGCGCGCACCTCCTCCGCCACGTCGATCGCCCGCTCCAGGTCGGCCCCGGTGAGGAGGAGCACGAACTCGTCGCCGCCGTAGCGGGCGGCGATCCCGCCGGCCCGCTTGACGTTGCGGCGCAGCAGGTGGCCGACCTCGCGCAGCACCTGGCTGCCAGCGAGATGGCCGTGCGTGTCGTTGACGTGTTTGAAGTAGTCGAGGTCGAGGAAGAGCAGCGAGAGGTCCTGCCCCCCCTCCTTGCAGCGGTGGATGGTCTCCGCCAGGGTGATGTGCAGGTAGCGGTCGTTGTAGAGACCGGTCAGGTTGTCCCGCTTGGCGATCTCCTGCGCCTGCCGGCCGTCGAGCACGTTCTGGATCGAGATCGAGATGTAGCCGGCGAAGATCTCCAGGAGATTGCGGTCCTCCTGGCTGTAGCCCGGGGCGTCACGCCGGTTGATCAGCTCCAGCACGCCGCAGACCTCCTGCCCGATGCGGATGGGGATGGCCACCAACGACTCGGTCTGATAGCGGGTCTGCTCGTCCATCCCCCGATAGAAGAACCGGTCGCTCGGCGCGTAGGGGGTGGAGTAGGCCTCGCCCGTGAGGTAGACCCGGCCGGCGATCCCCTGGTCGGCGGGGATCGTGGCCCCCACCAGGCAGGAGGACTTCTCGCCGAAGGCGGCGATGAAGGTCAGCGTGTTCTGCCGCCGGTCCTCCTTCTTGTCCGAGGGGTCGTCGAGCAGGATCGAGCCGGCGGCCGAGGGGACGAAGCCGTTCGCCCGGCGCAGCACCTCGACCAGGTTCTCGGCGAGGCTCAGCTCCAGCGGGAAATTGGGGTTCGCCCGCCGCCTCTCCAGGAAGCGCTCGAGCTGCACAGGCTCCAGGCTGTGATAGGCGTCCGGTGTGCTGAAAGCTTCTTCCGGCAGCATGCTGACCCGCACGAGCGCCTCGTTCATGGACGACGGTACCGCCGTTCTGACCCTGCCCTTCATGCCACGACTCCAACGGAAACTATAGGAGGACGATACCAGAGTTTGCGCCGGGGTTCTACCGCATCTACGACAACCTGCGAAGGAGACGGCGGCAGCGGGCGAGCGCATCGGCCCGCATGGCGTCGGTGGTGGAGAGCTGCGGGGCGAAGCGGAGGTATTGCAGGTCCTCGATCAGCAGGTCGAGCTCGTCGAGCGCCTCCCCTGCCACCCCCTGCCCGGCCAGCAGCCCGCGCCAGCGCGAGGGTGGCGTCTCCCGCGGCACCCCCCAGCGGCGGTGGAGGAGCTCGCGCCAGGCCTCCTCGATCCGCACCGCCATCTGCCGGGGCCGCTCCGCGGCCTCGGCCTGGCGCAGCGCCTCTTCCAGCCGGTGGGCCTCCTCGCCCTTACTCTCGCCCTTACTCTCGCCCCTACTCTCGCCAATACTGCCGCCGTTGCGCGCCGACCGCTGGCGGACCAGGGCGGCGACCAGCACGAGCCCCCACGGCAGGGCCATGAGCCAGGGCAGGACGGGCGACCAGCGGCGGCCCTGGAGGCTCGCCGTCCGGGTGGCCGGCGCACCGGCCGCGGGCTTCGCGGCCGGAGGGGCCATCACGGCCAGCGCGAGGTCCGGCGCGGACGCCACCTGGTAGCGGCTCTCGGCGGGATCGAAGTAGGTGATCTTCGGCGCATCGAGGGTGAAGCGGCCGGCGCGCTCGGGGACCACGGCGTAGCGCCAGATCCGGGTGCCGCGCACGGCGGAGCCGTTGAGGTCGTCCTTCCCCTCCTGCTGCGGCGGCAGGAGGGTGAGCCCCGGCGGGGTCTTGAGGCGGGGCTCCTGGATTCCCTGGAGATTGCCGACCCCCGAGAGGCGCACCGTGAGGGTGGCGGCCTCGCCGAGGTGGACCTCCCTCGGCTCGAGCTGGGCCGCCAGCGAGATCTGCCCCACGGCCCCGCCGAACCCTGGTGGCGCGGGGGGGAGCGCCTGCACGTCCACCGTCTGCGCCGGGGTCTGCAACCGGATCGACTCGGGACGGGCGACCGCCGGACCGAAGAAGAACGAGCGGTCGTAGCGCTCCACCGTCAGATCGATGGTCGCCGGCTCCAGCCGGTACAGACCGGAGCGGAGCGGGAAGAGCGCCTTCTTGAGCAGCGGCACCCGGCCGTAGCGCCGGCCGTCGAGGTCCACCATCTCCGTGGGGAGCTGCTGGGGGAGCGGGATGTCGCGCACCCAGAACCCGCGGAAGGTGGGGATCCCGCTCGGGGCGATGGCGGCGATGTTCTCGCGCGTATAGAGATAGATCGTGTACAGCACCTGCTGGCCGACCACGGGCCGGGCCGGCTGCACCTCGGCGCGCAGGAAGACGTCCGGCTGCTGCGGCTCCCGCCGCCACGGGCTCGGCACGTGGCCGAAGAACCGCTGGAAGGGGTCGTCCTCGTCCTGGGCGCCGTGGGGGAGGCGCTGGATCTGCCCCGTGGGCTCCTGCTGCACCTTGATCTCCGTGTCGGGCCGGCGCACCTCGCGGTCGTCGAGATGGACCACGATCGCGCGCACGCGCGCCTTGCCCAGCCCCAGGGGGCGGACCTGCCAGGAGACCCGCAGGGTGCGCGACAGGTGACCATTGCTGAAGGTCATGTCCTCATACTTCGAGGAATTCCCCAGCACCTCCAGGTTGTCCATCTCGAAGTCCGGGTGGAAGTGCATGCTGGAGAAGCCGTCGCTCTGGACCTCGATGGTGAACGTCGCCGTCTGGTCGATGCCGATCGTCGCGGGCTCCAGCGTCGCCTTGACCTCCACCGCCGCGGCGGCGGGGAGGGCGGCCAGGAAGAAGAGGATGGCGATCCCCCCACTGTAGAGACGCCCCGTGGGGCGTCTCCGAGGCGATAATGCCGGCTGCGCTGTCGGAGACGCCCCACGGGGCGTCTCTACAGTGGGATGGTGGAGGGAAGATCTCACCAGTCCTTCCCCCTCGCCGCGTGCTGGCGGGCCCGTCTGGCCGCCTGGTCCCGGCGCTGCTGGCGCTCCAGGTTCTCGACCGCCGAGAGCACCGAGGCGGCCTCGCGGGCGTTCATGTCCGGCTGGTTGCGGAACTGCGGCAGGCGGTCGTCCTGCCCCTCGCCCGGTTTCTGCGGCTGCCCCTGTTGTCCCTGCCCCTGCTGCGGCTGCGCCTTCTGCTGGGCGCCCGGGGACTGCTCGCCCGGCTTCGGCTGCGGGTTCCCCTGCCCCTGCTGATTCGACGGCTGCTGATTCTGCTTCTGCTGGCCGCGCGAGCCGGAGGGATTCCCCTGGCCTCCCATCCTCCGCTTCTGGGCCTCGCGCAGGGCCAGCTCCAGGTTGTGCTTGGCGTCCTGATTCGCCGGCTGCTCGCGCAGCGCCTCCTTGTAGGCCTCCACGGCGCCGTCGGCGTCGCCGGCCGCGAGCTTGGCGTTCCCCAGGTTGTAATGGGCCGCTGGCGAGAGCCCGGGCTCCGCTCCTTTGGCGGCCTTCTCCAGCAGCGAGACCGCCCGCCGCGAGTCGCCGGCCCCCAGGTGGACCGTGCCGGCGTCGTACTGGACCGTCGGATCGTCCGGCGCCAGCCGCTCCGCCGTGTCCGCCGGCTCCACCGCCTCCCTGGCCCTGCCCTTCTGATATTCCTGGATCGACCGCTCCGTCCGCTCCCGCGGGTTGTACATCCAGCGCTCGACCCAGGCGGGGAGATGCGGCTGCCACGGCAGGGAGGGGAGGGCGAGGCCCGTAAGCAGGACGAGCGGGAGGACGTGCGAGCGGGCGACGGCAAACCTCACCGGGAGAGGGGGAAGGCGCTCCGGCAGGAAGGGGCCCACCCCCAGATACACCAGCAGCGCCAGCACCGCCAGGGCGAGCGGCCATTGGAAGCGCTCCTCCAGCGTGCTCAGGCTCTGGCTCTCGATCGTCCGTTTCTCCAGGCGGTCGATCTGCGCCACGATCCGCGAGGGATTGGCCGCCGCGCTGGTGGCGCGGAGGTAGTCGCCGCCGGTCGCGCGGGCGAGCTTCTCCAGCGTATCTTCGTTCAGCCGGCTGATCACGACGCTGCCGTCCTGATCCCGCTTGACCTCGCCCGGGTTTCCCGGGATGGGCACCGTCGTCCCCTGCGGCGTGCCGACCCCCAGGGCGTAGACGATCACCCCGTTCTCCTTCAGCTTCGAGACCTCCGAGTCGAGGCCGCCGCCCCAGTCCTCGCCGTCCGAGAGCATCACCAGCACCCGGTGCTTCTCGCCCCCTTGGCCGAACAGGCGGAGCGCCGTCTCGATCCCCGGCGCCAGCTCCGTCCCCGGCGTGGGGAGCGAGCCCGGATCGATCGCGTCGAGCAGCAGGTCGATCACGGCGCCGTCGAGGGTGAGCGGCGCCAGCGCCAGGGAATCCCCCTCGGTCTGCACCAGCCCCACCCGGTTGCCGGGCATGTCGCGCACCATGCGCCGCACCAGCGACTTGGCCACGAACAGGCGGGAGGGGGGCGCGTCGAAAGCCCCCATCGAGAGCGAGGAGTCGACGAGGAAGACCACGTCCACCCCCTTGCGCTCCACCTTCTGCTCGCCGCTCCCCCAGCGCGGCCGGGCGAGGGCGAACGCGACGCCGAGCACCGCCAGGGCGAGCGCCGCCACCGACAGCGTCAGCCGCCGGGGGGCGAAGGCCGGGAGCAGGCGGCTCCACAGGCCGCGGGCGGCCCACGCCGCGTCCGCCGCCAGCCGCCGGCGCCAGAGCCAGACCGCCGCCGCCGCCGCCGCGGGAGCGAGCAGCACCAGCCAGAGCAGGGAGGGGGCGGCGAAGCTCATGGCTCGGCGGTCACCTGCAGGCCGGCGGTGGCCAGGGGGAGGAGAAGGAGGGCGAGCCCCGCCCAGACGAGCGGCGGGAACGCCTCGCGGTAACGGACGTAGCGCTTCACCTGCAGCGGCGTCTTCTCGAGCTGGTCGACCGACTGGAAGATCCGCCGCAGCCCGTCGCGATCGGTGGCGCGGAAGAACTGGCCGCCCGTGCGCCCGGCGATCTGCCGCAACAGGTTCTCGTCCACGGGCGCGTTCATCAGCACGCGGCGGATCACCGTCTGGCCGGTCACCGGGTCCTGCATCGGCAGCGGCACCGGCACCCGGCCGCCCGAGCCCACGCCGATGGTGTAGACCTTGAGCCCCAGCCCCTTGCACAGCGCCGCGGCGGAGATGGGATCGATGGCGCCGGCGTTGTTGGCGCCGTCGGTGACCAGCACCACCACCTTGGTCTTGGCCTGGCTGTCCTTGAGCCGGGCGGCGGCGCTCGCCAGGGCCACTCCGATCGCCGTGCCGTCCGGCAGGCTGTTGATCTCGACCGCGTCGACGATCGAGGCCAGCATGTCGCGGTCGGTGGTGAGGGGGGCCCTGGTCATCGCCGCGCCGGAGAAGATGGTCACCCCGATGCGGTCCCCCGTCCGGTCAGCGATGAACTCCTTGACCACCTGCTTGGCCACGGTCAGCCGGTCCTTGGGCTGGAAGTCCTCGGCGCCCATGCTCCCCGAGATGTCGAGCACGAGCTGGATGTCGATCCCCTCGGTCAGGCTCTCCTCCCAGGCGTAGCCGAGCTGCGGCCGGGCGAGGGCGAAGACCAGGCAGGCGAGGGCCGCCAGGCGCGCGTAGAACGGCAGGTGGAGCCGCACGGCGCCCGCCCGCGACCTCCCAGCGCCCGGCCGGGCGCCTCTCCCGGCGATCCGGCTGCTCCGGGTCTGGGGCGCCGGGGCCGGCAGGCGGCTGTAGGTGAGCGCTCCCAGGCCACCCCGCCGGTGGTGGAGCCAGGCGAGGAGCGGCAGCGCCAGGAGGAGGAGGAGCCACCCGGGGCTCGCGAGATGGGGGAGGGGCGTCATCGATTTTCGGAGCCAGCCTAGCCGGCCTTCACGAAGGGGGTCTCGACGGTCTCGGCATCGGAGGGCGGGGCGGGCGGATGGACGTAGCGCTCGACCTCGGAGCCGAGCGCGCGCGCCGTCTCCAGGCGCTCGCGGGTGCGCTCGCGGCCGGCCT
>QHVW01001001.1 GCA_003223675.1 Acidobacteriota bacterium | reverse complement strand
CATAGAGACCGGTCACCAGGCGGGAGAGGGTCGATTTGCCGCTCCCGGAGCCGCCGACCAGGGCGACCCGTGAGCCGGGCCTCAGGATCAGGCTGAAGCCCTCGATCAGCGGCGGATCGAGCCGGCTGTAGCCGAAGGAGACGTCGCGCAGCTCCAGGAATCCGTCCAGCCGCACGGGCTCTTCCGCGGCAGGCGGCTCGCCGGAGCCGCGGCCGGCCGTGGAGTCGAGCCGGTAGCGCAGGACGTCGTCGAGGCGGTTCATGTCCCCCTCCACCGTCTGGAGCTTGCCGCCCAGGCTCACCAGCCGGTTCACGGGGGCGACGAAGGCGGCCATCAGGAGCTGGAAGGCCACCAGCCCGCCCAGGGAGAGGCGGCCGTCGATCACTCGCAAGCCGCCGATCCCCAGGATCAGCGCCGTGTTGAGCGCCGAGAGGAGGGGCGGGACGGTGTCGAGGAGCTGGGTGTAGCGCTCCAGCTCCTGCCGGCCGTTGGCCACCTTGGCCTGGAACCCGGCCCAACGGGCGAAGAGGTCCGACTCGCCGCCGGTCGCCTTCAGCGTCTCGATCGTCTGCAGGCCGCCGATGGCCGTGCCGAGGAGCTTGCCCTGATCCTGGCCCAGCCGGCGGTTGCCGTCCACCCGCTTGCGAGAGACGAACCGTAGGGCCGCCACGTTGAACGAGACGACGGCGATCCCCACCAGGGTCAGCACGGCGTCGTACTGGAAGAGGACGGCGGCGAAGAAGGCGATCATCACGGCGCCCAGGGCGTTGGTCGCCAGGTCGCGCGAGAGGAGCTGGGCCACGCGGTCGTTGATCGCCACCCGTGAGCTGATGTCCCCCGCGTAGCGCTGGGTGAAGAACTCCATGGGCATGCGCAGCACGTGCCAGAGGAAGCGGCTGGAGGAGCCGACCGCCATCCGGGTCTCCAGCTTCAGGAGGTAGACCTGCTGGATCCAGGTCAGGAGACCCATCAGCAGCCCGGCGATCCCCATCCCCAGAAGCAGCGGGGGGAGCCAGTCCCGCCGGCTCTCCAGGAGGACGCTGTCGACGAAGACCTTGGAGAAGACGGGGACGACCAGGGAGGGGATGGCCAGGGCGAGCCCCGCCAGGAGGACGAACGCGAGCGCTGTCCGCGAGCCGGCGAGGCGGCGGCCCAGGGCCGGGATCAGCCGCGGAGGGTCCCCCTTGCGCTCGAATTCCGGCCCCGGCTCGAAGGTCATCACGACCCCGGTGAAGGCCTCGTCCAGCTCCTGCTCCGTCACCTCCCGCGGCCCGGTCCCCGGATCGTTGAGGAAGACCCGTCCCTTATGGAATCCGTCCAGCACCACGAAGTGGTTGAAATTCCAATGCAGGATGGCCGGCAGGCGCAGCGCGCGCAGGGTTGCTCGCCTTGCTGCCGTCGCGCGAGACGCCGCAGGCCACCCGCAGCTCCTCCAGGGGGACCCAGCGGCCGTAGTGGGCGAGCACGATGGCGAGCGCGGCCGCCCCGCACTCGACCGCTTCCATCTGCAGGACGGTGGGCGAGCGGCGGACGCTCACAGCCCGGTCGCCTCCCGGACCTTGGGGATGACCAGGCGGAAGGGGCGGTCCTCCTGGACCACGACGTCCCCCGAGGCCAGCGTGCCGCTGCTGATCTTGAGATTCGGCCCCCGGGAGGAGGACCACCGGTAGCCGGTCGGCGTCGAGGGGTCGCGCTCCAGGGCGACGTTGACCTGAATCGGCGGCCCCTGAGCCATGAGCTTGGTGACCAGGGCCTCGTTGCCGAGCAGGCGGATCATGCCGCGCGAGGTCGAGGGGAACTCCGCCACCCAGGTCACCTTGCCGAGCATCGAGCCGTACTCCTCCCGCTTCACGGTGCTCGGCGAGACCCGGACGGTCATGCCCGGCTGCACCTTCTTGCCGGCCGAGGCGGGGACGAAGAGCACCGCCTGAAGGTTCTCGGAGAGCACCTCGACGCTGAGGATGGCGGTGCCCGGATTCACCACGTCCCCCCGGTTCGCCAGCACCTCCAGGACGCGCCCGGAGTAGGGGGAGAGGACGTTGACGTTCTCTCCCAGCTTGGCGTTGAGCTCCTTGACCTCCAGCTCCAGGTCGCGGATCGCCGTCTGCCGGGCCTCGAGCTGCTGGTCGAGCTGCTGGTCGGCCTCGATCCGCTTGAGGTCCAGACCGTTGAGGTCGAGCCGCGCCTGGGCGAGCTGGTCGCGCTTGGCGTTGAGCGACTGCTGGGTGGTGAGGAAGGTCTCCTTGGTGATCAGGCCGTCGTTGAGCAGCCCCTGCTGGGCGTCGAGCCGCTCGCGCAGGAGGGAGATGTCCTTCTCCAGCGACTCGCTGCTCCGCTGGAGATTGGCCCGCTGCTGCGCCAGGTCGCGGGCGCGGAGCTGCTTCTGCTGGCCGGAGATCCGGGCCGCGTCCTCATACTGGGAGCGCAGGGCGGCGAGCTTCGCGCGGTCGTCCGCGATCTGCCGCAGCAGGACGTCCTGCTGGATGCGGGCGACCGGCTGCCCCTTCTCGATCACGTCGCCGACGCCGACCAGCATCTCCTGGACCTGGCCGGCGGCGTTGGAGACCAAGTCGGAGATCCCCCCCTGCCGCAGCAGGATACCGTCCCCCTGCGCCTCGGTGGGGATCGAGCCCCAGATCCCCCAGGCGACCACGGCCAGGAGCAGGGCCCCGAGCCCGGCCAGGGCGATCCACCCCTTGGGATCGGTGACCTGCACCATCTGGTCGAGCTGCTCGGGGGAGGACAGCCTTTCGAGCGACACCTTGCGGAAGATCGCGGACAGGATCATGGCTCCCCCTCCCGCGGTAAAGGCAGGGTGGTCAGGCGCGCGAGCTCGACCTCGCCGGTGGGCCCGCCGCCGCTCCCCACCAGCGTACCGGTGCGGAAGCGGAGATCGAGCAGCGAGAGGGCGAGGGCGAGCTCGGCCGCGACCTCGGTCTGCCGGGCGGCGGTCAGC
>QHVW01000965.1 GCA_003223675.1 Acidobacteriota bacterium | reverse complement strand
CCGCCAGACGTCGATCCCATTCTGGATGACGTGGTCCGCCGCAAAGGCGGCCATCGCGAAACTGGAGACCAGCCAGAGCAATACGAAAATCCCAAGACTCCGTCTTCTCACGCGCTACCTCCTTTTCCGAAGTGTGGCCTCTCACAACAGGGTGATCCTGTTAGGGAAGGTGCTCAACTGCGGAGAAAGCGAGCCTCACGGCCCCAGCGGGCTGCCGAAGTCCTGCACCCAGATCACGGTGTCGCCCATGGCCGCGCTGTGCCCCACGGCGACGCCGATCCCCAAGTGGGCGAAGCCGGGGAGGAGGAGGTTGTGCCGGTGGCCGGAGCTCCCCATCCAGTTGTCCATCACCTCCTGCACGGTCACGGGCCCGCGGGCGATGTTCTCGCCCACGATGCGGCCGGTGTAGCCGCTCTTGAGCGTCCGGGTCTTGGGGCTGGTCCCGTCCGGTGAGACGTGGTTGTAGAAGGCGCGCGCCAGCATGTCCTCGGCGTAGCGCTGGGCGGCCTCGTCGAGCCGCGGATCGCGGATCAGCGGCGGGACGCCGGCCGCGGCCCGCTCGGCGTTGGCCCGGGCGAGCATCTCCGCGCGCACCCGCTCCAGGTCGCCGAGGCCGGCGGTGTCGCGGGCGAACGACTCGCTCTCGCGCCAGGCCAGGAAGAAGGTGTAGAGGGGGGACCCCCTGAGGTCGCTGATGCCCACTCCCAGCTCCTGGTAGTCGGGATCGAGCAGGGCGTGGAAGGTCTCGGGGAGACCGCTGCGGACCCAGGCCAGCACTTCGCCGGCGTCGCCCGGCGCCGCCGCGAACTCCTGGTGCCAGCCGTGGGCCGCGTAGCCCGCCTGGCGCAGCCGCTGCTGGATCCTGGGGATGGACTTCTCGTCGTAGTGGACGCCGCCCGCGCCCCGCACCTCTTCGGCGTTCTGCTGGGCCACCCGGTTCAGGGGCTCGGCGAGGGTGAGCGGCCGGGCGCCCGCCGCCGCCCGCGCTTCGTTCAGGCGGGCGAGGAACTCCTGGCGGACCTGGTCCGGCGAGGGAGGACCCGCGGCGGGGATCTCCGCGGCCCGGGCGGCGAAGAGCAGGAGGAGGAGAGCGGCGATCGGCATCCGGCAATTCTAAACGTGGTCCGCCGCTTGCTTGTTCCCCGGCCCGCAGGGAAGTTGCCGAAAGCGAGGGGACGGATGCGGATCACGGTGCTGGTGAATCGCGGCTCGGGCACGGTCAAGAAGAAGCGGCTGACCGCGGAGAGCTTGCGGGAGACGTTCGAGAAGGCCGGAGCCGAGGCGGACGTCCGGCTCCTCCCCGGCGAGCAGATCGTCGACGCGGCGCGCGCGGCGGTGAAGGCAGGGGCCGAGGCGGTGGTGGCCGGAGGCGGGGATGGCACCGTCCGCGGCGTGGCCTCGGTGCTGGCCGGCGGCGAGGTCCCCCTGGGGGTGCTGCCGCTCGGGACGCTGAACCACTTCGCCACGGACCTGAAGATCCCCACCGATCTCGAGGCCGCCGTCCGCCTGATCCGGGAGGGGGAGGTCCGCGCTCTCGACGTCGGCGAGGTCAACGGCGAGATCTTCCTCAACAACTCGTCGCTCGGGTTCTACCCGCCGATCGTCCAGGCGCGCGACCAGGAGATGCGGCGCTCCAAGCACGGCAAGTGGATGGCGATGGCCATTGCCACGTTCAAGCTGCTGCCGCGGCTCTCCTCGCTGCCCGTGAAGCTCTCGTCCGGCGACTGGCAGGTGGAGCGGCGGACCGAGGTCCTCTTCGTCGGCACCAGCGAGTACCAGATGAGCCTGCTGGCCCATGGCGCTCCCGACCGCCTGGAGAGCGGCGGCCAGCTCTACGTCTACCTCGCCCGCAGCCGCAGCCGCCTGGGCCTCATCGGCCTGGCGCTCGCCGGCCTGGTGCGCGACGTCAGGCAGACCCGGATGGTCGAGGACTGGCATCTGCCCGAGCTCAAGGTCGAGGTGCGGAGGAAGCGGGCGATCCCGGTCGCCTTCGACGGCGAGGTCAGTCGGATGAAGTCCCCGCTCCTGTACCGGAAGCGCCCGCGCGATCTGCGGGTGATCCTGCCGCCGCAAGCTCCCGGTTGAGGAGCTCGATCCCCCGCTCCAGCACCTCGTCCCTGCCGTCGCGGATCCCCTGCAGGGTGGGGGCCGCGAGGAGGTCGGGCACCAGGCCGATGCGCTGGAGCTGGCGGCCGTCGGCGTGGCGCACCTCGTGGCCGCTGAAGCGGACGGCGGCGATCCCCGGCAGGGTGAACCAGGTGACGTCGCCGTTGGCCCCGGCCGTCGGGGTGCCGACGAATTTCGTGCCGTTGGCCACCTCGAAGAACAGCCCCAGGTGCTCGGACTGGCTGACCGTCCGCTCGTCGATCAGCAGCACGGTCTTGCCCGTGTACTTCGGCGCCTCCGTGGCAGGCAGCGGCTGCGCGAAGGAGACGCTGGTCGGCTCGTCGTCGCCGCCCAGCCCCGAGACCAGCGGCCGGCGGAAGAGCGCGCCGAAGGGGGCGCCGCGGACGTTGAGCCGGGAGGCGATCAACGAGGCCGTGCCGTTGGGATAGCCGCGCATGTCGAAGACGATTCCCCGCGTGCCCTTCAGCCGTTCGAACATCGCGTCCACCTCGTCGACCGTCAGCCGGCCGAGGTCGACGTAGCCGAGATCGCCGAGGTCACCCGGCAGCACGCGGACGGTTTCGCCGGCGGGCTTCGGGGTCCACGGCCCGCGCCGCAGGCGGACCGTCTTCACCCGGCCGTCCCGCCCCCGTACGGTCAGCGCGGCCTGGGAGCCCTGGACGCCGGAGAGGAGACGGTCGGCGACCTTGCGCCGCAGCCCCGCCTCGGTGGAGGCGGCGAGATGGCGCCGCAGCAGCTCCTCGCGCACCGTCACCGGCTCGCCGTCGAGGCTCAGCACGACGTCGCCGACCGCGGCGAATTCGCCGGCGCCGGCCTTGCCCGTCGCTTCGACCTCATCCTCCTCACCCGGCTCGGGCTCGCCGCCGGAATTGCGGATGGCCGGATCGTCGCTCACGGCGGTGACCACCCACGCCCCCTCGATCCAGCGAATGAGGAGCGGCAGGGGGGCCTCGCCGGAGAGCTGGTCGAGCGTCGGGTTGCCGGTGAGGCTGGTGTGGCCGTCGCCGGTGCGCGCCGCCATCTCCGCCATGGTCAATGCGTACTTCCGGCCATCTCGTACCTCGATCATGCGGGCGATGAATTCCGGCAGCACGGCGTCCCAGTCGCCGGCGAGCCCGATGTAGGGATGGAAGTAGTGGAAGACGTTCCACAGCCGGCAGACGGCGAGCAGCCGGTACTCGGGAGACGGATCGGTCATCTCCGTGTAGGGCCTGTCGAGGCGCCCGGCGGGCTCCGGCAGGGGGGCGGCAGCGGCCGGGGCCGGCGCCGGCCAGCCGTCGCGGGCCAGCTTCAGGGCCGCCGCGAACGCCGCGTCGGCCTCCCCGGGTTTTCCGGGCGCCACCTCCAGGTCGGCGTGCAGGCCCGGCCAGCCGGGGGCCGGCACGATCTCCGTCGTCCGCACCAGGGCCGCGAAGCCTTCGCCGAGCGCCACCGTCCGCTGGCGGACGAGCCCGTCCTCGCCGATCTTCCCCTCGGCCACGATGGCGCCCTGGCCCGTGGCCTGGAGCGCCGCGGCCAGGGGCGGGACCGCGGTCTCCGGGCTCACCAGGAAGACGATCCGCTGCGGCGCCGGCTGGGGCGAGGGCGAGAAGCTTTCGGGGAAGAGGGTGAGGAAGCCGGAGGAGTAGCTTCCCGAGGTGCCGGCCAACTGGCTGCGATAGCCGGAATGGAGGAGATGGCGCTGCACCGGGGCCGTCGCCGGCCGGCCGACCAGCAGACCCTCGACCTCCGCCAGGATGTACTGGGGGTGGAAGGGCCAGCCGCCCGCTCCCCGGACGTCCACGATCACCGCCTTCGCCTTGGGGATCTCCGGGCGCGCGGCGGCCAGCTTGCGGACCATCTCCTCCCAGCTCTTCGCGGCGTTGGGCCGGCAGTAGAGGGCGAGCACGCCGGGCTCGACCCACTGGACGAGGGTGGCCCGGTCGTCCGGCGGCAGGCTGGCCTCCGGGTCGCCGGTGGGCACGGGCCGCACGCGGGTGACCGGATCGCCCAGCGCGCCGAGCATCGTCTGCACGGCCGCGGCGTACTGCTCGGCCGTACGGGCGGCCCGCACCCGGGGGATGGCCTGGACGAGGGCCGCGTCCCAGTCGATCTCCTGGTAGGCGAGCCAGGGGTGGAAGTAGCGCACCGCCCCCCAGAGCCGGGCGAGATGGCTGAGCCGCTCGACGGCGGAGGCCGGCTTCGCGCTGGCCGGGACGGGGACCGGCTGGGCGAGCGCGGGGGGGGCGCCGGAAGATAGGGCCAGCAGACCGAACAGGGCCGGCCAGACGGGAGCCGGAGACGGCCGGGAGGTCACGGATGGCTCTCCGCCAGCCCGAGCAGGAGCCCCCGGGCCGAGACGCGTCGGGGATTGCATTGGATCATGACAGCCTCCTCGGCCAGGGAGTGTAGTTCTACTTTGCCAGATTGCCTTACCGAGCCAGTGTCCCCCGCAACGCCCGCCGCGCAGACATGGGTAATGCCATTCGCCGCCGAACCGTTTACAATGAGCCCAGGTCTCGCCGATGAAGCTCGCACCCCGTGGCCTAACGGCCTTCGTCCACATCCTGACTGGGACTCTGCTCCTGGCGGTCATCCTCTGCGCGGGGTGCCGGCCCGTGGCCTCTCCGGCGGTGCGCCCGGCCTCCGGCTCGATGCAGCTGGCGGAGGGCGACCGCATCCTGGTCCTCGCTCCCCATCCGGACGACGAGGTGCTGGGCGCCGGGGGCGTGCTGCGGGAGGCGGTGCGGCGGGGGCTGCCCACGCGCGTCGTCTTCCTCACCAACGGCGACAGCAACGAGTGGTCGTTCCTGGCCTACCGCAAGCGCCCGGTGATCCGCCCGCGGGCCGTCCTGGCCATGGGGACGATGCGCGGGCAGGAGGCCCTGGCGGCGACGGCGGCCCTGGGAGTCCCGGCCCGCGACGTCTCCCTCCTCGGCTATCCCGACTACGGCACCCTCGCCATCTGGCGCGCTCACTGGGGAGGCCGGCCGCCGGACCGCGGCCGTCTCACCCGCGCCCGCGCCGTCCCCTACCCCACCGCCTTCCGTCCGGGCGCGCCGTACAAGGGGGAGGAGATCCTCGCCGATCTGGAGACGATCCTGCGGGATTTCAAACCGACGCGGATCTTCGTCTCCCATCCGGCCGACCACCATCCGGACCACGCGGCCCTCTACCTCTTCACCCGCGTGGCCCTGTGGGACCTCCAGGGGGAGATCACGGCGACGGTGCATCCGTTCCTCGTCCACTACCCCGGCTGGCCGCGGACCCAGGGGCTCCCGGGGCAGGAGCTGTCGCCGCCGGACCGCCTCCTCGCCGGTTTCCATTGGCAGTCCCGCGATCTCGATCCGGAGGCGGTCACCGCCAAGCGCCTCGCCCTCGCGGCGCACCGCACCCAGTACGGCTACAGCACCTCGCGCCTGCTGCCGTTCGTCCGCCCCAATGAGCTCTACGGCGATCTGACCGTCCCCGTCCTGGCGGCGGGAGACGGCGCCGTCGATCTCCAGGGCCTGACGGTCCGGCGGGTGCGGGACCGATTGGAGATCGAGATGGAGCTCCAGGAGCCCCTGACCGAAGGGTCCACCGTCTCCCTCTCCGCCCTCGGCTACCGGCCGGACGTCCCCTTCGCCGCCATGCCGAAGCTGGAGGTCCGCATCGAGCCGCACGTCTGGACCGTCCGGGATCAAAGAAAGCTCCTGCCGCGCACCGCGGCCTGGGGAGGCGCCCAGGACCGCAAGCTGGTGGCGCGCATCCCCCTCGCCTCGCTGAACGATCCCCGCCGCCTCTTCCTCCAGGTCCGCACCGGCTCCCGCCGCTCCGAGCTCGGCCAGACCCCCTGGTGGATCGTGGAGCTCGGGCCGGGTACCGCGGAGCAGCGGGCCGCGGTGGGGGCGAGGGAAGTCCGGGGCACGGCACAGCGGTAGAGCGACAAGGATCTTGCTGGAGAGTGAAATTCCCCTTCCAATTCTCTCACTCTCAAGGTTAAGGGCTCACCAATCCCGGGAGCCCGGTTCTGGTGGAGGGATCATCATGCCCTGCGACTACAAAGGTAAATGGGATTGCTGGTACACACACAAGGACGGCACACCCATTCACAATCCTCAATTTACTATCAACATATCGGATGTGCAGGGATCAAACGCGTGTCTTGTAGAGTTAAATGTAATCAATGACCCGGATGGCCCTCCATCGGAGACTCTGGGGTAGAAATAGTGGAAGGCCCGTTGGGAAGCACCATCGAGCGCTGGAATAAGAGCACTGACCCTAAGATCAAACGTCCATTCCAGCCCAGCGACATGGGAGTGATCACGGGCACGAAGCCTCCCTTAAAAACCAAGCGTGAATGACTTCGGAAAGCTGATCCTCGGGCTCTCTCTCCTCCTACCAGCGAGCGCTCCGGCCCAGGAGATCCGGCCCGGAGCGCCCCTGGAGCGGGAGATCGCGGCGGGCGCGGCTCAAACCTATACGCTCCCGCTCGAGGGGCACCGCTTTGCTCGTCTGGCTGTGAAGCAGCGCGACGTCGACGTGGTGGTCGCGGTCTACGGGCAAGACGGCAGCCTTCTCACCGAGGCCAACAAGCCCGGCGAGCAGTGGGTCGAGGAAAGCATCCCGCTGCTCGCCGACGCTCCCGAGACGTTCCGGGTCGAGGTGCGGGCCCTGCCGGGAGGGGCTGATCCCGGACACTACGAGATCGGGTTGGAGGAGATCCGCGATCCCAGGCCCGAGGACGCGCCGCGCATCGCCGCCGAACGGGATGAGGCGGCGGCGGACCGCCTTTCACAAAAGCGGACGAAGGAATCGTTCCAGCAAGCCCTCCAGACCTATCACTCGGCTCTCGAACGCTGGCGTGTGCTCGGTGACGAGCCCCGCCAGGCCGAGGTCCTTTATCAGACCGGCTACGTCCGGCGCTTCGTGGGCGATCCCACCGGAGCGCTGGAGGATCTGGGCCAGGCTCTCGATCTCCAGAAGAAGGAGGGGGATCGCGCCGGCCAGGCGGCGACGCTCAATCAGATCGGGCTGGTCCACTGGAGCCAGGGACAGACCGAGAAGGCCCGCGCCGACTTCGAGGCCGCGCTGGCCCTGCGCCGCGAGACCGGTCCGCCCGCGCTCGCAGGCCCCATCCTCAACAACCTGGGTCTCCTCCACTACTCGGCCGGGAGGCTGCGGGACGCTCTCGCGGTCTTCGAGCAGGCGCGGGAGATCTTCCAGCGCGCCGGCGACCGTCCGCGCGAATCCGCGACGCTGGACAACCTCGGGAGCGTCCATACCGCGCTGGGCGAGCCGCTCGCGGCGCTCGGTTTTCACGAACAGGTGCTGGCGTTGGCACTGGCAACGAAAGATCCGGGCGCGCAGGCCAACGTCCTCAACAATCTCGGGCTGATCCAGCACCAGATCGGCGACCTGAAAGGAGCCCTTGAGCGCTACACGCAGGCGGTTTCGCTCTTCCATCAGGTGGGGGACCCCCGCCGGGAAGCTCTCGCGCTCAACAACCTGGGGCGGCTCTACGCCGATCTGGGAGAGAGCAGGCAAGCCGTCGAGACCTTCCAGACGGCCCTCGCGCTGAGCCGGAAGGCGGGAGCCCGATCGGCGGAAGCCGCGGCCCTCCTCAACCTGGGCCGCGCCGACTCCGAGGCAGGACGGACCCGCGAGGCCCAGGACGGCTTCGAGCGGGCCCTGGCGATCCGTCGCGAGGCCGGCGACCGGCCGGCGGAGATCCAGGTGCTGAACAGCCTGGGGCTCCACGAGCGCAGGAACGGACAGCCGGCGGAGGCGCTGAAGGTCCTGGAGCAGGCGCTGCGGATCGCCACCGAGCTCGGCGACCGGCCCAATGAGATGGCGGTCCGGCAGAGCCTCGGGCTCGCGCAGGCCGCAGTGAGGGACAACGCCGCCGCCCTCGCATCGTTCTCCCGGGCGCGCGAGCTCGCCCAGGAGGTCCACGATCCCGCCGCCGAAGCCGCGGCCCTCCAGGAGCTCGCCCGCGTCGAGCTGGCGCGCGGCGATCCGCAAGCCGCTCTCGCCCGCGTCGAGCCGGCCCTTCAGATCATCGAATCCCTCCGTGGACAGTTGGCCGCCGACCGCCTCCGCACCTCCTACTTCGCCTCCCGGCGCGACGCCTACGATCTTGCGATCGAGGCGCTGATGAGCCTCCAGGCCTCGCATCCCGAGGCGGGATACGACGCGCGGGCCTTTCAGGTGGCCGAGCGCGCGCGGGCCCGGGGGCTGCTCGACCTGCTGCGCGAGGGGAAGGTCGAAATCCACGCCGGCGCCGATGCTCAGCTTCTGGAGCGGGAACGGGCGCTGCGGATCGAGATCCGCGCCAAGAGCGAGCGGGAGAGCCGCCTGCAATCGGAGAAGGCCCCGCAGGATCAGATCGACGAGGCCCGCAAGGAGGTCGAGGCCCTCCTCTCCGACTACGAGCTGGTCGACGGCCGCCTGCGCGCCGCGAGCCCCCGCTATGCCGATCTCACCCGGCCTCCCGAGGTGAAGCTCGCGGACGTCCAGCGGCTCCTCGGCCCGGACACCGCCCTGCTCGAAATCTCCCTCGGCACGCCCCGGAGCTGGGCCTGGCTGGTGACGGGCGACTCCCTCTCCAGCTTCGAGCTGCCCGAGCAGGCGGCGATCACCGAGATGGCGAAGCGGGCCTACGCCGCGCTGAGCGCTCCGGCCTCGCGGGAGACGCCACGGGAGGACGTCGCCGAGCTCGGACGGGTTCTGCTGGCGCCGGCCCTGGACCGCCTCGAAGGGCGAAGGCTGGCGGTGGTGGCGGGCGGCGCCCTGCAATACATCCCCTTCGCCGCCCTCCCCGATCCGCGCACGGGCGAGCCGCTGGTCGAAAGCCGCGAGGTGGTGAATCTCCCCTCGGCCGAGGTGCTCGCCGAGCTGCGCCGGAGCGCCGCCGGACGCCGCCAGCCCTCGCTCGACCTGGCCGTGCTGGCCGATCCCGTGTTCAATGCCGGCGACCCCCGGCTGGCGCAGGCGCACAAGGCCTCTCCGGCGCCCGCGATGAAGATTGCCGCCCTGAGCCCGGATCTGGAGCGCTCGGCCCGGGACGTGGGCTCCGCCGGCTTCGAGCGCCTGGCGTGGACCCGGCGGGAGGCCGAGGAGATCGCCGCGCAGGCCGGGTCCCGCCGGGTGCTCACCGCGCTCGATTTCGAGGCCAGCCGCGAGACCGCCACCGGGCCGGCGGTGGCCGGCGCGCGCGTCGTCCATTTCGCCACCCACGGCTTCCTGAACAGCGAGACCCCGGAGCTCTCCGGGCTGGTCCTCTCGATGGTCGACCGCAACGGCAATCCCACCGACGGCTTCCTCCGCCTGCACGAGGTCTACGATCTGAGCCTGGCGGCCGATCTGGTGGTGCTGAGCGGCTGCCGCACGGCCCTCGGCAAGGAGGTGAAGGGGGAGGGGCTGCTCGGTCTCACCCGGGGGTTCCTCTACGCCGAAGCGTCGCGGGTGATGGCCAGCCTGTGGCCGGTGCGCGACCGTGCCACGGCCGAGCTGATGCGGCGCTTCTATCGCGGCCTGCTCTCGGACGGCCTGCCCCCCGCCGCGGCCCTCCGCGCCGCCCAGCGCTCGCTGCGGCGCGATCCCCGCTGGCGCGACCCCTTCTACTGGGCCCCCTTCATCCTCCAGGGGGACTGGCTCGCCGCGCCCAGGTGAGCCGAGACGAGCCCTTCCCTTCGCGCCCTTTCCGGCTATCATAAAGCGACCAAATACCAAGTCACGTCCCAGCCGCCGGGGGGCGGATCTCTGCCGTGATGGTCTCGTCTGGAGGAAGCGTGAAATTCCGTGCCGCTTCGGATCACCTGGAAGCTGGAGGGACCTCTCGTGTCCAGGCCTCCAGCGGAACGCCATGTCAATCTCGGACCTCATCAGCTCTCCCGATCTCGGGGCTCCAGTCGCCCGCAGGGGCGGGCTCCGGCTCGTGCCGCCGGACGCCCCGGGAGGGTGGACGATGAGCGGAGCCCTGGCGTCCGGTCCGCAGGAGGATCTCGTCCAGCGGATTATGGCGGGCGACGGCCCGGCGGAAGAGGAGCTGATCGCGCGCTTCGGCGACGGTCTCCTCTTCCTGCTGCGGCGCTGGACGCGCGATCCCTCCACCGCCGAGGACCTCTATCAGGAGACCGTCCGCCTCGCCCTGGAGAAGATCCGGCGGGGGGAGGTGCGGGAGCCGGACAAGCTGCCCGGATTCCTGCGCTCGCTGGCCAAGAACCTGTCGATCCACCACTACCGGCGTGGATCGGTCCGCGGCGAACGGGAGCGCGACCTCGAAGAGGTGGGCGCGGACGCGGTCGTCTCCCACGATGCCATGGATCAGCTCACGTCCCTGCTGCGCGCCGAGAAGGCCGCCCTGGTCCGCCAGGTGATCGCCGAGATGCCGATGGAGCGCGACCGGCAGGTGCTGTTTCGTTTCTATATCGGGGAGGAGGACAAAGAGAGGATCTGCGCCGACCTGGGGCTGACCGGCCCGGAGCTCAACGTCGTACTCTTCCGCGCGCGCCAGCGCTACCGCAAGCTGTTCGAGGAGCGTCTGGCCGGACGCGGACAGTGAGGCTGACATGGATCACGATCAGATCGCGGAGCACAACGTCGTCGAGCGCTACGTCCTCGGCCGGCTCACGTCCGAGGAGGAGGAGCGCTTCGAGGAGCACCTCCTGGAGTGCCCGGAGTGCCGCCTGCAGGTGGAGCGGGAGGACGATTTCCAGGACTCCCTCCACACCGTGGCCGCCGAAGAGGCCGTGCGGGCCGCCGCTCAAGTAGGTGCGATCGCGTGGCTCAGTCGCCGGAGAGGGTGGCTCCTGGTCGCCGCGCTCCTGCTGCTGGCGGTGCTCCCCCTCTGGCTCCTCCGCGAGCGGTCGCGGCTCCAGGGGGAGATCGGCCAACTCCAGGCCGAGCTCACCCACCCACCCACAGCACCCGCTCCGGCGGCACCGGCGGCGCCGGCGGTCCCCACCGCCCCGGCCGGCGATCCCGCGGAGAAGGAGAAGCTTCGCGCCGAGATCGCCGCTCAAAAGGACGCGAATTCCAAGCTGAGCGAGCAGGTGGCCCGCCTCAACCGCCCGCAGGTGAACGTCCCGATCTTCACGCTGGGATTCCTGCGCGGCGACGAGGGGACCGCCAATCGCGTGGCGCTGGGCCGGGAGCCCCGGTGGATCGTCCTCTCCGTGGAGCTGCCGCCCGAGACCGCCAAATCCTATCGGGCCACCCTGACCACGGCCGGCGGCAAGACCCTCTGGGAAGGCGACGGGCTGATCCCCAACGCGGACGGCACGGTCACGCTCTCCCTCGACTCCGGCAGGCTGGAGCCCGGCCCCCACCGCCTCCGCCTCACCGCCGTGGACGCCCAGGGGCGGACGGCTCCGGCGGGAGAGATCCCGTTCGAGGTCCAGCGCGGCGCCTCCTGATCCCTGTGCTACCCTCCCCTCACTTTTCGAGAGGAGGGAGCGATGATCGCGCCGACGTCTCCGCGGGACGAATCCGTCGTCGAATTCACCCTGCGCGCCGCCCTGGCCGGGATCGGCTTCGGCATCGTGTTCGGAGCCGCCAACGCCTACCTCGGCTTGCGGGTGGGGCTCACCGTGGCGACGTCGATCCCCATCGCGGTGCTCACCGTGGCCCTGTTCCGCCTGATGGGGAGCCGGCCCGGCGGCATGATCCTGGAGGCCAACCTCGCGCAGACCATCGGCTCCGCCAGCTCCTCGCTCGCCACCGGCACCATCTTCACCATCCCGGCCCTCTTCCTCTGGGGGATCATCCCGCCCTACTGGCAGATCGTGGGGCTGGCCTTCCTGGGCGCCATCCTGGGGATCACCGCCATGGTGCCGCTGCGCCGGCTGCTGATCGTGCAGAGCGCGGACGAGCTTCCCTACCCGGAAGGCACGGCCTGCGCCGAGGTGCTGCGGGCCACCGCCGCCGAGGCGAGCGGGGGGCGCTGGATCTTCCTCGGGCTCGCGGTGGGCGCCGCCATCAAGCTCGCGATCGGCGGCTTCTGCCTCATCGCGCCGGCCCTCTCCACCGAGCTCGCCTTCCTGCCCAAAGCCGAGGTGGCGCTGGAGATCGCGCCCGCGCTCCTCGCCGTGGGCTACATCCTGGGCTACCGGCAGTCGTCGATCATGGTCGCCGGGAGCCTCATCTCGGCCCTGGTGCTCACTCCCCTGATCGCCCTGGTCGGCAACGGGCTGACCGCGCCGTTCTTCCCCGAAACCAAGCTGACCATCGGCGCGATGACCGCCGGGCAGATCTGGGCCCGGTACGTGCGCTACATCGGCGCCGGAGCCGTGGCCGCCGCGGGCATCGTGACGGTCTTCCGGGCCATCCCCGTGATGGCCCAATCGCTCGGCGCGGTCCTCCGCGGCCTGCGCCGCCAGGGCACCGGAACCGAGGCCGCCGGGCCCGTTCCGCGTACCGACCGCGACGTGCCGGGCTGGGTCGTGCTCGCCGGTCCGGTGGTGGTGGTGCTGGCGCTGGTGGGCGTCCCCGGGCTGATCGCGGGGAACATGAGCTTCCTGCCGCGGCTCGCCTCGGCGCTGGGGGTGGGCCTCTTCGGCATCCTGTTCGTGGTGGTCTCCTCGCGCATCGTGGGGCTGATCGGCGTCTCG
>QHVW01000964.1 GCA_003223675.1 Acidobacteriota bacterium | reverse complement strand
CTCCGACTATGAACGCGAAGTACCTCATGGCGTCTCCTTCGTGACAAAATCCTGAGCAGACAAACTTTAACTTTAACAAGAATGCCCGCCGGGGTCAAGACGTGAGCTCGAAGTGATAGAAAGACCGCCGATCGATCTTTTCGAGCCGCCACAACGCGAATCCCAGCTTCTCGATGACGCGGACGGAGGCCCCGTTGCCGACCTCGACGCTGGCCACGATCCGGCGCAGATGGAGCTCGCGGAACCCGAAGTCGACGAAGGCGCGCGCGGCCTCGGTGGCCAGGCCACGCCCCCAGTAGGCCGGGGCCAGGGTGAACGCGAGCGCGCCCTCCCCTGGAATCGGGCCGGCTTCCCCGAAATGAGGATAGACACCGCAGTACCCGATGTAGCGGCCGTCCGGCTTGAAAACGGTGGCCCAGAGGCCCAGGCGGTCCGGAGCGGGCCTCAGGAAACCGTTCCGGAACCGATGCTCGGCCTCCTCGCGCGTCCGGGGCCTTCCGCCCACGAACCGGCGCACCACGGGATCGGCCTCCAGCGCGCAGAAGGGGGCGAGGTTCTCCAGCGTGTGATTCCGGAAGAGGAGACGTTCGGTTTCGAGGATGGTCATGGCACCCCCCGCGTCTTTCTTGGACGGCGATGCTATAGTAGAGCCAGACTAGTTAGATGACTAGTCTCAGCCCGGTTCCCGGGAGGTGGTATGTCTTCGAAGAGAGCCGCCAGGAAATGGCCGGTCCAAGACGCGAAGGCGCACTTCAGCGAGCTCTTGGAGGCGAGCCTGACAGAGGGCCCGCAGATCGTCACCCGGCGGGGGGTGGAGGAAGCCGTGCTGGTGCCGATCGATCAGTGGCGGCGGCTGGAGCAGACAGCCCGGCCGACTCTCAAGGAGCTGTTGCTCGCCGAGTCACCCCGAGCCGAGATCCCGGTTCCGCCGCGGCAAGGCTGGCGCCGGCGGGCTCCGACCCCGCTTGAGTGACGCTAGTGTATCTCCTCGATACGAACGTCATCTCGGAATTGCGCCGGCCACGGCCGCATGGCGCCGTGGTCGCATGGCTCCAAGGGATCGCCGACGATGACCTCCACCTCTCGGCGGTCACCTTGGGTGAGCTCCAGGCTGGTGTCGAGATCACTCGCGAGCAAGACCCCGCCAAGGCTGCAGAGATCGAAGCGTGGATCGATCAGGTCTCACAAACCTGGAATGTGCTCTCTCTCGATGGGCGCACACTCCGCACCTGGGCCAAGCTCATGCATCGGCAACAGGATCACCTACTGGCAGACGCTCTGATCGCCGCCACGGCGATCGTGCATAACCTCATCGTGGTGACTCGGAATGAAAAAGATTTCGAGGCATTCGGGGTCAGGATTTTCAATCCCTTCGGAGCTGGAGGGAACCACCAGTAATGCGCCGGCTCGGTATGCGCCGGAGCTCGGCCCACTCCGCGATCGCCGCCAGAGACTCCATCCCCCACCGGCGTTCCTGCTCGATCAAATCGAACCTGGCTTATGCCTTCACCATCTTGGAGAAGGATCGCGTCATCAGCCTCATCCATCCGGAGAATGAGCCCTCCATCCGCGTCGCCGAACGCATTGGAGAGAAACCGCAAGGCCGCATCGATCACCTCGGGCGGGAGATGCTGTGCTATGGGATCGACCGGGAAAGCTACCTGAGTGGCGCCATTTAGAAGCAGGGCTCTGCATTAAGACCGGCCCGCCGATCCATACACCAGTCGAGTCACCGATCTCGGGCGCTGAGTCGAGTGGATCTGGGCTGAGGCAAGTAGTCTCAGCCGCCGAGATCAGTAGCTCTGGCGGCGAGATCAGTAGCCCTGGCGGCGAGTCGAGTGGATCTGCCGCCGAGATCAGTAGCTCTGGAGCCGAGATCAGTGGAGCTGGCGCCGAGTCGAGGGATCTAGCAGCGAGACGAGTGGATCTGGGGCTGAGAGCAATGGATCTGCCGGTGAGTCGAGCAGACCGGCAACGTAGCCGCGAGACGCAAAGGCTGCATCCGGGTGCTCTCGCGGTGCGGGGTGGTACAGTACGTCCAGGGCTGCCCCGCCATGATGAAGACCTCTTCGATCGGCGCCGGGCTTCGGCGCGCGCTGCTGGGCCTCGCCGGCCTGCTGATGGCGTTCGCGGCCTTCGTGAACGCCACGGAGGTGGTTCCGCATCTGCGGGGCGATCTCCTGGAGATCCACGTCCGGCCGACGCTCGTCTCGGCGATCCTGCTGGCCCTCTACTTCGGCATTTTCGCGATGACCGGATTCGCGCTCCTGGTCCTGGCCGCCGCGGCGCAGCGGGAGGGCGCTGCGGCGCTCCGCGTCCCCCTGCTCATGGTCGCCTTGACTTATATGGCGTTCGGGGCCTTCGCGTTCGTGTGGAACGGGAGTCCTCACATGCTGGGATATGTGCTGATGGGGGTGCTGGTGGGGGTGGCGTGCTTCATTCGAGAGGAGCCTGAAAGGCCATGAGCCAAGATCTCGACATGCCGGTTGACCAGGGCGAAGAAGAGATCGCCGCCATCCGAGAGGTGCGTCACCGGATCTCGGAGCAGTTCGGACACGATCCCTATCGTCTGGTGGCCCATCTCATGGAGCTCCAGAAAGAGCATCCCGAAAAGCTGGTACCGGCACCAGAGGCGGAGACTGCGGGGAAGGCCACCGAGTAGAGTCGCTGGCCTGATCCCCACTGTCCAGCCCACCCCTCCCCTTATCGTCCCCCGCAACCCCCCGCCCTCCGTTTCCGTACAGGTATACTCGAAGGCGGGTCCGCAGGGGACCCTGGAGCTCTCCGGGAGGGTCTGACTTGACCAAGGAACGCGCGACGGGCCGGGACATCGTCCTCGCCATCGGCGAGAACATGCGCCAGAGCCTCGAGCCGCTGGTGACGAAGACGATCGCCCCCAGCCTGTATCACGTGTATCTCCACGCGGACGACTACGACCGCCTGCGCACGCTGTTCGGCGAGCTCGAGGAGGAGGCCAAGACCCTCCTCGACTCCGAGCTCGCCCGCCTCAACAAGGGCCCGTCCTCCTTCCCCCGCATCCTGCGCAAGAAGAAGGCCGACGAGCCGGCGGCCGCCCCCAAGTTCGTCAGCGCCGAGGGGCGGTGGTCGGTCCGCTTCCAGGAGGACCCCAACGGCACGCTCAACCCGGGCGACGTCGAGGTGGTCTCCGAGTTCGCCCGCCCCCCCGAGGCCGGCTACGGCGCGGGCTCGAAGACGCACCGCATCTCCACCACCCGCAAGCTCGGCCAGATGACCACCCGCCGGGATACGACCGCGGGGACAGGGCTCGAAGGCACCCAGGCGACCGAGCCCGCGGGGCATGCCCGCCTCGTCTACAAGGACGACCAGGGGACGCACACCTTCCTGATGACCAAGGACGAGATCGTCATCGGCCGCCAGGCGCCGGACGTCTGGGCCGACCTGTCGCTCGACACCTCGCTCGACGTCTCGCGCGAGCACGCCCGGCTCCAGCGCACGCCCGAGGGCGGGTTCCGCATCAAGGACCTCTCGAAGCTGGGGACGACGGTCAACGGCGCTCCCCTCCCCCGCAGCCTGGAATCCACGGACGGCGGCGTGCGCGATCTCGACCGCTGGGAGCCGCTGCCGGACAGGGCCCGCATCGGCCTCGCCGGCGTGATCTATCTCGACTTCGAAAGGCTCGCCAAGGCGTGACCACGCTCTATTTCGCCCGTCTCGCCTTCCTGACCGTGCTGGTGGTGATCGCCGCCGCGCTGGTGGCGCTCGCCTTCCGGGAGAGGAGATAGTCATGGCTTCCGCGAAGCGGCCGCTCTCCGCCTGCCTCAGCGATCCCGGCCTGGCGCGGGAGAACAACGAGGACCGCGTGCTGTGCGATCCCGAGCGGGGGATCTATGCCGTGATCGACGGCGTCGGCGGCGAGTCCGGCGGCGAGATCGCGGCGCAGACGGCGATGGAGATCCTCCAGGCCCGCCTCTCCCGGCGCACCACCGACCCCTCCCGTCTGATCCGCGAGGCGATCGCCCTCGCCAACAAGCAGATCTGGGAGCGGGCGCAGGCCAATCCAGCACTCGCCGGCATGGCCTGCGTGCTCACCGTGGCCGTGGTGGACGACGGCCAGGTGACGGTCGGCCACGTGGGGGACAGCCGCCTCTATCTGCTGAAGCCGGGTCAGATCAAGAAGATTACGAAGGACCACTCTCCCGTGGGCGCCCGCGAGGACACCGGCGAGATCTCGGAGGCCGAGGCCATGGCCCACCCCCGGCGCAACGAGATCTTCCGCGACGTGGGCTCGGCCCCCCATGAGCCGGACGAGGAGGGGTTCATCGACATCACCCGCATCGCCTTCGAGCCGGATGCGGCGCTGCTGATCTGCAGCGACGGCCTCTCGGATCTGGTGACGTCGCAGACGATCCTGGGAACCGTCGAGGCCGACGCCGGCAATCCCAAGCGGGCCGCCAAGGCGCTGATCGACGCCGCAAACCAGGCCGGCGGCAAGGACAACGTCTCGGTGGTGCTGGTGGAGGGGGAGCGCTACGCCGCCGCGGTCCGCAAGGCCCGGCCGGCGCTCACTGCCCGCGAGACGCCGCGGCCGGCCGTGCGTGGCGCGGCGGCTAAGGGCGGCGCGGGCCGCCGGATTTTCGGCGCTTTTTGGGGGATCTTCGTGAGCCGGCCGGCCTTCCTGCTCTACGGCGCGATCCTGGGGGCGTTCGCCTTCGCCGCCTTCGGCCAGAGCCTCCTGGGTGGGATCATCCAGGGGCCGGGCCACCCGGCGGCGTCCTCCGGCCGCGTGCTGCGGGTGGGAGGCGAAGGGGGGACGGCGACGATCGCCGAGGCGCTCGGGCAGGCGTCGCCGGGGGACACGGTCGAGGTGATGCCCGGCACCTATCGCGAGGCCCTGCAGCTCCGCTCCGGCGTGGCCCTGGTCAGCCGGGTGCCGCGCGGCGCCGTGCTCCTGCCGCCGCCGGGGAGCAGTGCGCCGGCGGTCTCCGCCCAGTCGGTGGTGGACGCCGGCGTCGAGGGGTTCCGCATCGCGGGGGACGCCCAGGCGCCGCTCCAGGTGGGGATCCGTCTCGCCGACTCGGACGTCGGGATCGACGGCGTCGAGATCACCGGCGCGCAGACGGCGGCGATCGATATGGTCGAGTCGGACCGCTCGGAGGTGCGCTACAGCTTCATCCACGACAATCCCGGGGGCGGCGTGCTGGTGGAATCCAATGCGGCGCCGCGGCTGATCGCCAACCTGATCGCCGGCAACGGCCGGACGCCGGGCGCTGCCGGCCGTCCCGGCGTCGAGGTGCGGGACGGGGCGCGGCCGGACCTGGTGGAGAACCGTTTCGAGGGGAACGCCGCCGGCGGGGTGCTCCTCCCCAATCCGGAGCGCGCCGCCGAGGTCTACTCCTGGAACACCTTTACTGGAACGGCGCGCGCCGACGCCGTGCGCGCGCCGGCGCCGCAGCCCCAGCAGCAGCAGCAGCAGCCGGCGCCGCCCGCGAAGCCGCGCCGGGGAGGCAGGCCGTGATGTTGACGGTCCAGCAGGTGGGCCGCTTCGAGCTGCGCGACTTCCTCGGCCGCGGCGCCCTGGGCGACGTCTATCTGGCCTGGGACCCGGAGACGCAACGGGAGGTGGCGCTCAAGGTGGTGCGCGCCAACCGCGCCGATCCGGAGATGCTCCAGGCGGAGAAGAACGGCGTCGCGCTCCAGCGCCAGCTTTCGAGCGTGGCGCCCCAGGTGGCGGCGGTCTACGAGTGGGGGGAGGACGGCCCCTTCTTCTGGGTGGCGATGGAGTACGTGGCCGGCGACGACCTCTCGCAGCGGCTCGTCCATGGGCCGCTCCCCGAGGACCGCGCCGCCTCGATCGCCTGCCAGCTCTGCGACATGTTGGAGATCTGCCACAATTTTTCCGCCGAGGTGGGCGGGCGCAAGGTCTACGGCATCATTCACGGCGACATCAAACCGGAGAACATCCGGCTTCAGGACGAGGACCGCGTGCGCGTGCTCGATTTCGGTATCGCCAAGCACCTGTCGCAGACGCGGAAGTTCACGGTCAACCTGTTCGGCAGCCTCCCCTACACGCCCCCCGAGCGGCTCGACCGCGGCGGCGTGGACCGCCATTCGGACCTCTGGGCCGTGGGCGTGGTGCTGTACATGTGCGTGGCCGGCTACTCGCCGTTCGACGGCGAGGACCCCGAGGAGGTGGAGGGGAAGATCCGCCGCGGCGAGCCGCCGAAGCCGCTGCCGCCGGACGTCTCACCGGCTTTGGGGCGGATCATCGTGCGCAGCCTCGCCTTCCAGGTGGCGCGGCGCTACGCCACGGCGGCCGAGATGAAGGGGGATCTGGAGGCGTGGCTCGAGGGTGAGCCGCTGCCTGGCGAGCAGCCGCGGCCGGCGGAGCCTGGAGAGGGCCGAGAGGATCTCAACGCCACGCGGCGGACCTCCCGGCCGCTCTCCCTGGACGATTCGGGAATCTCGGAGACCCGGCGCACGGACCGCTTCGCCCCGGCGCCGCCAGCCGCGGCCCCGCTTCCGGAGGAGCCCCCCCCGGCGCCGCCGCCGGCGCGGAGGCGCCGCTTCGCCATGCGCTACGGCGGGCTCCTCTTCCTGCTGATCGGCTCGTTCCTGCTCGCCTCGCAGGTCTGGGTGCACAGCGAGGCGGTGGCGATGACCCGCGAGCTGACCACGCAGACCGCGCCGGATCTCGACGGTCTGTGGGACCGCTACCGGAAGCTGGCGCCGTTCAGTCTCCCCGGCTCGGGCCTGGGCGACGTGCGCGACGAGCTGTTCACCGCTCTGGTCCGGTCGGCCGACCGCACGCTCAACGCCTATCACGGGGACGATCCGGTCTCGACCCTGAAGGGTTGGCAGAAGGCGCACGACCATCTCCAGGCGGCGGTCGGCCTCAACTACCGGGACCGCTCGGCGCGGGCGAAGATGCTCTACACGCAGGGGCATCTCGACCGCATCGCCGCGCAGAAGGCGCGCTCCGCCGGCCAGGCGGACGAGGCGAAGCAGAAGGTGCGCGATGCTGTCGACGAGTACCAGGACGCGGCGAAGCTCGTCTCCGACTGGCCGGACCCCTATCTCGGCCTCGCCCACGTCTACGCTTATGAGCAGCCCGACCTGAAGCAGCTCGAAGGGGCGATCAACGAGCTGGAGCGCCGCAACTACCCCCCCGGGCGCCGCGAGAAGGCGATGCTCGCCGACGGCTACCGGGCGCAGGCGGAGCAGATCTTCGCCCAGGCGCGGGCGGCGCAGGGGACGGACCAGGAGCAGGAGCTGCTGGAGAGGTCCCGCGACACCTTCACCCAGGCGATCAATCTCTACCGCGAGGCCGGCAATTTCGCCGACGCCAAGGCGAACATGACGAACGCGGCCCAGGAGCTGCGGGGCATCCTGAGCCGGTTGGAAGAGCTGGGAGTCTGGTGAGATCCTTGATGAAGACGGGATTTCGTAGGGGCGGCCCTATGTGGCCGCCCTGGGAGGGTGGGATCGCGGGGCTGGAACAGGCCCTCCCCCACCCAGGGCGGCCACATAGGGCCGCCCCTACAGAACACGGGGAGACAAACATTTCATGGCCGTGACCCGCAGCACCGCCGCCGAGCGACGGCAGCGGGAGACCACCGTCCTCAAGAGGGAGCCGGGTTTCGCCGTGCAGGGGCTCCCCGGCGCGCCGTCCCGCAATCTGGAAACCATTCTCCTCGCCGCCGCGGCGGTCGTCATCCTGCTGGGTCTGGCCCTGGCGTATCTCGCCATGGCGAAGCCGCTGGCGGACGAGGCGGCGAAGCTCGCCGCGGGGCAGATCGTCAATCTGAACGATCTCAAGAGCCCGGACCAGCTCCTGCCCGTGCTCGATGTCATCGAGGGCTCGGCCGAGCGGGCCTTCGTGGCGCAGGCGATCTGGAAGCGGGCGCACGAGGGGGCCTTCCCCAATGTGGGCGAGATCGAGCGCATCCGCGTCTCCTCGTCCGACATCACGGGCGACCGCCGGCTCGGCAGCCTGCGCGAGCGGCTGGAGGCGCGCCGCCAGGCGGGAGCGCAGGGGCCCCAGGGAGAAATTTCGCTCCCCCTCCTCTCGCTCCAGCAGCTC